>JAGDMB010000246.1 GCA_017860375.1 Bacteroidota bacterium
TTTCTTTCTGGTTTAATTACCGACATAATCCCTGCGTACAACAAATTTGGTAGCAATGGGAAATTTCTGTGCCGCGAGCAACAAAGCCTCCTTTGCTACTTCAAAGGGAACTCCGTCCGCTTCGATAAGAATCCTTCCGGGTGTTACCGGTGCGACAAATCCTTCGGGGGCACCTTTCCCTTTCCCCATACGAACTTCAGCCGGCTTCTTTGTGATGGGCTTGTCGGGGAATATGCGTATCCATATCTGGCCTTCACGTTTCATATGGCGTGCAACGGCCTGTCGGGCAGCTTCTATTTGTCGTCCGGTTATCCAGGCTTTATCAAGGGCCTTGATACCGAATGCTCCAAATGCTAACTCATGTCCGCGCTGGGCATTGCCTTTCATGCGTCCTTTCTGCTGCCTTCTGTACTTGGTTTTTTTCGGCTGTAACATGGTGTATCCTTGTTAAAATATGCGGGTTTTTATTTTTTGCGTTTTTTAAAACTTCCCTTTGGCTTGGCGTTTTTGGCACCAATATTGGGTGCCAGGTCACGGTGACCGTAGATCTCGCCTTTAAAGATCCATACCTTGATTCCCAGCAATCCCACTTTCGTAAGGGCTTCCCCAAGGGCATAGTCAATATCGGCCCTGAACGTGTGCAGGGGGATCCTTCCTTCTTTCAGAATCTCGGTACGGGCCATTTCAGCACCTCCCAGACGTCCGGAGATCTGAACCTTAATGCCCTCGGCTCCCATCCTCATGGTAGAAGCGATGGTCATTTTGATGGCCCTGCGATAGGAAATCTTGCCTTCGATCTGCCGGGCCAGGTTATTTGACACGATGGTGGCATCCAGCTCGGGCCGTTTGACTTCAAAAATATTGATCTGGACTTCCTTGTTGGTAATCTTCCGGAGCTCTTCCTTCAGCTTGTCTACTTCCTGTCCTCCCTTGCCAATGATGATACCGGGCCGGGCCGTGTTGACCGTCACCGTGATCAGCTTCAGCGTGCGCTCAATCACTATCTTCGAGATACTGGCTTTACTCAGCCTGGCGGTCAGGTATTCACGGATTTTGTAATCTTCCACTAGTTTTTCGGAATAATTCCTTCCTCCGTACCAATTGGAATCCCACCCTTTGATGATTCCCAAACGATTGCTTATCGGATTTACTTTTTGTCCCATTACTGTTTATTTGTTTGACTTACAACTTCCTGTTGACTGGTATTCATGCTGTCGAGAATGATCGTCACGTGGTTCGAGCGTTTGCGCACCCTGTATCCTCTTCCCTGGGGAGCAGGACGAAGCCTTTTCAGCGTACGTCCGCCGTTCACATATACTTCTTTTACAAACAGATTGCTTTTTTCGATTCGGGCTTCCTCGTTCTTCTTCTGCCAGTTAGCAATGGCTGACATCAGAAGTTTCTCCAGCTTCTTCGAAGGCTCTTTGGTATTGTAATGCAATACATCAAGGGCTTTGTTGACTTCCACACCGCGGATAAGATCGGCCACAAGCCTCATCTTCCGTGTAGAAGTCGGACAGTTGTTAAGCCGTGCGAAAGCTACCTGCTTCTTTTCTTCTTTATGCTTTTCTGAAGTTATGCGTTTGCGTGCACCCATGATTTCATTTATTTACCCGTTATACTTTTTGTTTACCGGCATGGCCCCTGAAAATCCGCGTAGGTGAAAACTCACCCAGCCTGTGGCCTACCATATTCTCCGTTACATATACAGGGATGAATTTGTTCCCGTTATGCACTGCTATTGTATGACCGACAAATTCAGGTGAAATGATGGATCTTCTCGACCAGGTTTTCACCACCGATTTTTTGCCGGACTTGTTCATATCCAATACTCGCTTTTCCAGCTTATATTCAATGAAGGGACCTTTTTTTAGTGACCTGCTCATATACCGTCAATTATTTTTTCCTTTTTTCAACAATAAACCTACTGGTTGGATTCTTTTTCCTGCGGGTTTTGAATCCTTTCGCGTACAAGCCTTTCCTTGACCGGGGATGCCCGCCGGAAGCCCTGCCTTCGCCACCACCCATAGGATGGTCAACCGGATTCATAACTACAGCCCTTGTCCTGGGCCTTATGCCGAGCCATCTGTGACGACCGGCTTTGCCTGATCTTTCAAGGCTGTGATCAGGATTGGAAACGGTGCCGATCGTAGCCCTGCAGGTAGTAAGTATCATGCGCGATTCCCCTGAAGGAAGCTTAATGATCGCATACTTGCCGTCCCTCGAAAGCAGCTGGGCATAAGAACCCGCACTGCGCGCAAGCATACCGCCTTTGCCCGGCCGAAGTTCGATGCTGTGAATTAATGTTCCCAGCGGTATTTCAGCAAGGGTAAGGCAATTCCCGACTTCGGGGGCTACACCTGTACCCGACTGCACTTTCTGTCCCGGCTTTAGGCCATTGGGGGCAATAATGTACCGTTTTTCACCGTCTTCATATACCAGCAGTGCTATTCTTGCGGACCGGTTCGGATCATATTCAATTGATTTCACCACGGCGGGGACACCGTCTTTATTCCTTAAAAAATCAATCATACGGAACATCCGCTTGTGACCGCCACCGATGTAGCGCATGGTCATCCTACCATCGCTGTTCCGGCCACCGGTTTTTTGCAACGGCTGCAACAACGATTTTTCAGGGGATGATTTTGTAATCTCATCGAATGTTGCAACAACTCTGTGCCTCTGACCCGGTGTAACGGGTTTTAGTTTTCTTACAGCCATACGTTTAAATTAGATGTTGCTATAAAAGTCAATTGTTTCACCTTCTTTTAAAGTAACCAAAGCCTTTTTCAGGGTATTTTTCTTCCCTGTGATCAGACCGGTTTTTGTAAACCGTGATTTTTGTTTGCCGGCGTACCGCATCGTGTTCACCGATTCAACCGTAACACCATACAACTCTTCAACGGCTTTCTTAATCTGGACTTTATTAGCCCTTTTATCGACGACAAAACCATACTGCTTCAGGGATTCCCCCTTGAGGTTCATTTTCTCAGTTACGATGGGCTTCACTATGATATCCATTGTTTTCCGGTTATAAGGTTATAAACTCTTCTGGATATTTTCGAGCGAACTTTCCACAAATACAAGGGAGGTACTGTTTAGTATATCGTAAGTTGTTAACTCAGAATATAATACAACCTTTGTGTTGGGCAAATTCCGGGACGACAAATATATATTTTTATCAGGCTCGTTAAGGACCAGCAGGGACTTTTTGCCGTCGATCTTCAGGTTGCTGATGATCGAAGCATATTCGCGTGTCTTCGGAGCTTCAAGGGAGAAATCTTCCACGACCAGGATCCCGTTATCCTTCGCTTTATAAGTAAGGGCTGATTTACGGGCAAGCTGTTTCACCTTTTTGTTCAGTTTAAAACGATAATCCCGGGGCTGGGGTCCGAAAATACGGCCTCCGCCTACAAAAAGGGGATTTTTCACGCTGCCTGCACGGGCCGTCCCCGTTCCTTTCTGCCGTTTGATTTTGCGCGTACTGCCGGATACCTCGTTTCTTTCTTTTGTCTTGCTCGTACCTTGGCGCTGATTGGCCAGGTATTGCTTGACATCGAGATAAATGGCATGGTCGTTCGGTTCAATCGCAAAAACCGTATCCTTCAGCTCAGCTTTCCGGCCGGTTTCTTTTCCTGCAATGTTGAATACTGCAATTTCCATAGTTCAAAACATTTTAAGTTCCTTTGGGGCTTTCTACAATGACATAGGATCCTTTTGAGCCCGGAACCGATCCTTTGAGCAACAACAGGTTATTCTCGGGTATGATCTTCACCACTCTCAGGTTGATCACTTTTATTTTTCTGTCACCGGTGTGTCCCGCCATGCGAAGTCCTTTGAAAACACGGGATGGATAAGACGACCCGCCCAGCGATCCGGGAGCCCTCTGACGGTCATGTTGTCCGTGTGTTTTATCGCCTACGCCGCTAAAATGATGACGCGTAACCACTCCCTGAAATCCTTTCCCTTTCGAAACAGCGGAAACGTCTACCCAGGGGTCGTCCTTAAAATAATCCACGGTGATAACGTCACCCACCTTCCAGTCAAGGATAAATTCTTTCAGTTCAACCACCTTGCGCTTGGGTGTGGTATTGGCTTTTTTAAAGTGACCCATCATAGCCTTTGTCGTGCTTTTTTCCTTTTTTTCGTCGAAAGCCAACTGAATGGCTTTATAGCCATCCGTATCCTTGGTCTTTACCTGCGTAACTACGCAAGGACCGACTTCCAAAACGGTACAGGGCACATTGTTACCGTTTTCATCAAATACAGAGGTCATTCCGACCTTTTTACCAATTAATCCTGGCATTGCTTACACTGTTAAAATTATCAAACCTTGATCTCAACTTCAACACCACTGGGCAGCTCAAGTTTCATGAGGGCATCAATGGTCTTGGGGGTCGAACTGTATATTTCCAGAAGCCTTTTGTGTGAAGATAACTGAAATTGCTCCCTCGATTTTTTATTTACAAAGGGGGAACGCAGCACGGTAAAAATCCTCTTGTGGGTTGGCAATGGAATGGGACCGCTTACCACGGCACCGGTGGATTTTACCGTCTTGACGATTTTCTCGGCCGATTTATCCACCAGATTATGGTCGTAGGATTTTAATTTTATTCTTATTTTCTGGCTCATGTATGGATTTTTAAAACG
>JAGDMB010000038.1 GCA_017860375.1 Bacteroidota bacterium
TTCTGTAACGGTGTCCATCGCGGCTGAAAGAATCGGGGCATTCAGCTTTATGGAACGGGTAAGCCGTGAGGAAATGTCCACTTCTTTCGGCAGGATATCCGAATAGGCTGGCACCAGCAGCACATCATCGAATGTAAGTGCCTCATTTAATATTTTTTCCGGGAGAGGAGCCATAAATTGATACTTAAAATTAAATGGTGCGAAATTACAAAAATTTGAAGTAATATTGATTTTTAAAAAGAAATTATCCCGCAAATGCGGTTGTTTACAGGAAGACCTGTAGATCAGGGCTTTGAATCGGGCCCTGTGCCGTTATTTCCGTATAAGCCACGGGTTAAACCATGAAAGATTACCGGCAAATAGTGAAGGATCACTGGGGCTATATATCCTTTCGGCCCATGCAGGAAGAGATCATACAATCCGTACTGGAAGGAAAAGATACCCTGGGTCTCATGCCCACCGGGGGAGGAAAATCTCTTACATTTCAGGTGCCTGCCCTTGCCATGGAAGGTATCTGCATTGTGATAACCCCGCTCATCGCCCTGATGCGCGACCAGGTGGAAAACCTGAAGAAGAAACAGATCAAGGCGCTGGCCATCCATTCGGGACTGACGCGCGACGAGATCGACATTGCCCTGAACAACTGCCTTTATGGCGACTACAAATTCCTGTATCTGTCTCCGGAGAGACTGGCTACGGAAATATTCAGGGTCCGCGTTCAGGAAATGAATGTAAACCTGATCACGGTCGATGAAGCACACTGTATATCGCACTGGGGATATGATTTCCGGCCTTCTTATCTGAAGATTGCTGAACTCAGAAGCCTTTTGCCGGGTGTTCCCGTGCTGGCACTCACAGCCACCGCCACTTCAGTTGTTGTGGACGATATACAGGACAAGCTTCTGTTCCGGAGCAAAAATGTTTTTAAAAGCAGCTTTTTCCGTGAGAACCTTATTTATGCCGTGAAGGCAACTGAAAACAAGGATGCTGACGTGAAGGAACTGGTAAAGAAAATAAACGGAAGCGGCATTGTATATGTCAGGAGCCGTAAAAAATGCATGGATCTGTCATCCCTGCTGACCCGGCAGGGGGTGTCGGCAAGTTTCTATCATGCCGGACTGCCTTATGAACAACGGTCTGACCGGCAGATGGGCTGGACCATTGGAAAAACAAGGATAATGGTTGCGACCAATGCCTTCGGAATGGGTATTGATAAGCCCGACGTCCGGTTTGTGATCCATGCTGATCTCCCCGATTCACCGGAATCCTATTTTCAGGAGGCCGGCCGTGCCGGACGCGATGGCAAACGCGCGTTCGCTGTTTTGTTGTTTTCTCCGGAAGACCGTCTGACGGCCGAACAACGGTTTCGCTCCAATTTTCCGGATCTCGAAACCATTAAGAAAGTGTATACCGCCCTGGGAAATTTTCTGGGTGTTCCCATCGGAGGAGGCAAGGGCGCCGTATATGATTTTTCCATTTCCGACTTTGGCTCGGCTTTCAAAATTGACCTCCATGCCGCCTTCAGCAGCCTGAAGATCCTTGAAAGAGAAGGCTATATAGAACTGACCGAAGAAATCAACAGCCCCTCGCGCCTTAAATTTGTACCCGGACGCGATGACCTGTACAAATTTCAGATGGCCAACGCCTCCTTTGATACTTTTATTAAACTGATATTGCGTTCCTATACCGGGGTTTTCAATGAATATACCGTGATTGATGAGAACTCCCTGGCCCGGAAAGCCTCCGTGGACCTCGATGTGGTGATGCAATACCTTATCAAGCTCAGCCAACTGGGGATCATAAAATATGTGAAACAGAAAAGAACGCCCATGGTTGTCTATATCGAGGAAAGACTGGATGAGAAATCGCTGTATATTTCAAAGGAAAACTATAAACTGAGAAAGGAACGGTATTGGGAGAGGACCGAAGCGATGCTGAACTATGCATCATCCCTGGAAATATGCAGAAGTCAGCAGCTGTTGCAGTACTTTGGTGAGAGCGGTTCGGAGGCATGCGGTGTATGCGATGCATGCAAAAGAAGAAAAGAAAAGGAATTGCAGCAGGAAGAATTTGATTTGATACGGGATGAGGTAAAAGGGATCCTGGCGCTTGAACCGGTGCGACCTGATGACCTCCTGAACCGGGTTGCCTTCAGCCGCGAAAAGGTCATACAAGTCATTCAGTGGTTGCTGGATAATAACCTCGCTGCTTATACCGAAGATCAGAAACTGATGCTGACGAAAAACAAATAACCGGAGTCCAGAGCCAGGAACCAGGAGCCAAGACAAAAGATAACGACAAGGGATAAGCGACAAATATGCCTCTGTGGTATCTTTGATACATTTAGTATAAATTTACTACAGGATTTCGCTGGAACGAAAAACCTGCATTGCATAAATTAACCGCTATATTTGCAGTACGATGAAGGATCAAAACAAATCGGTATGGAAGATCTAAAGGGCATACAGGTAAAGGAATACATTACGGCCGCCAGGGATTATTGTGCATTTATTGATGAAGCCGCTTCCTTCAAGCCTGTTGAATTGTTCGAATCCCTGCAAAATCTTTTGGCACAGGTGTATTCAAAAACAGCACTGATCAGAAAGCCCAAATACTGTTATGAAGATCTGCCCCAGAAGTTCGTTCAGGATACCGAATATGCACTTATCCACGACCGGCTGCAGGGCATCATTGTGAAGTTCAACGGAACCGGTTCCCTGAAAGGGAAAAGCAACAGTATGGATATAATCAGTTTTAGCCTTGCTGAAGCCCTGACCGATATATACCAGGAGCTGAAGGATTCCTATAAATTGTACGAGGTAGGCCTCACACAGGCTATGAATGATGCGATCTGGAGCAGCCGCGACAATTTTGAAAAACAATGGGGGCTGCAGCTTATTGAGACCCTTCAATCGATGCATCAGTTATTATACGGGCATAAGCTTACCACAAGCCAGCTTGAATTCGATGAAGATAATGATGAACCGGAAGAAAAGGACGAAAGCTGGTTTTCCGAAGAAGATGACATCCCGAATGATGAAGAGTGAACAGGAATTTCTGCGTTCCATTGAAAAGGACCACATCCAGAGCCTTCCTTTGAAGAGCTTTGAAGGAGAGATCCATCTTGTGGATGCTCCGGGGAAGTTTTCATCCGTGAAAACGTTGCTGAAAGGCTGTCCTGAATTCGGGTTTGACACCGAAACGCGGCCGACCTTCCGGAAAGGAAAAAGCAATAAAGTTGCATTGCTTCAGCTTGCTACACGTGAACATGCCTTTGTATTCCGCATAAACCGGACGGGAATACCTGATTTTGTGAAGGATATCCTCGAGAATCCAACAATAATAAAGGTCGGAGTGGCCATACACGATGACGTGAAATCCCTGAATCTTATCAAGCCCATGAAACCGGACGGCTTCATCGATCTGCAGCAGCTTGTTGCCCGCTTCAATATTGAAGACAAGGGGCTGAAGAAACTTACAGCCAATATCCTGGGATTCAGAATATCGAAACGGTACCAGACCTCAAACTGGGAAGAGGATGTATTATCGTTACCCCAGCTTGAATATGCAGCCACGGATGCCTGGGTATGTTACGAAATTTACCGCCGGCTTCAGGATATCCGGGAGAACTAATACAAATGGCTTAACCCGTATTATCCGCCGGTACCATGGAGAATCCTGTAAAAATAATCCTGAAAAAGGGAAAGGAGCAATCGGTCAAGAGGCTTCATCCCTGGATCTTTTCAGGGGCCATTCGGAAAATTTACGGCTCTCCTTCGGAAGGGGATATTGTTGAGGTGTTTTCCGACCTTGATGAATACCTTGCCACAGGACATTACCAGATTGGCTCCATTTCGGTACGCATTTTTTCTTTTGATCGCGGCGAACCGGATTTTGCTTTCTGGAGTGCCAAAATAGAAAAAGCATACCGCCTGCGTCAGCAACTGCAGCTTGCCGGCAACTCCCAAACCAATGTATACCGGCTTGTGAACGCGGAGGGTGATGAGTTGCCCGGCCTTATCATTGACTATTACAATGGCATTGCCGTTATGCAGATGCATTCCATAGGAATGTACAGGATCAGGGAACAGCTCTCGGAAATTCTCACCCGACTGTATGGAAATCACCTGTACGCCGTATACGACAAGAGTGAATCCACCATCCCGCGCAAAGCCGGATTGGAGGTTAAGAATGATTTTCTCCTGGGTGATCAGCACCTTGCAACTGTCACAGAAAACGGCTGTACTTTCAGGGTCGATGTGAAGGAAGGGCAGAAGACCGGTTTTTTCATTGATCAGCGCGATAACCGGAACCTGCTTTCAGCTTATTGTCGGGGTAAAGAAGTATTGAATGTCTTTAGCTATACGGGAGGTTTTTCAGTTTATGCTGCCAGAAACCATGCCTCCCTCGTGCATTCTGTTGACAGCTCAGCCCCGGCGATCGAGTTAACCGATAAAAATATGGCCCTGAATGATATACCCTCCGGTGTCCACCAATCATTTTGCACCGATGCCTTTTCCTACCTCAGGGAGATTAAAGATCGGTATGACCTGATCATCCTTGATCCTCCGGCCTTTGCAAAGCATAACGATGCCCTGAAAAATGCCCTCCAGGCATATAAGCGAATCAATCAGGCAGCCATAGAACAACTCAGGCCAGGAGGGATCCTTTTTACGTTTTCCTGTTCACAGGTGGTATCCAGGGAAAACTTCAGAAAATCTGTCTTTGCCGCTGCTGCCAACGCGCGCAGGAGTGTCGCCATCCTGCATCAGCTCACCCAGGCGCCCGATCATCCGGTAAGTATTTTTCATCCCGAAGGCGAGTACCTGAAAGGACTGGTCTTGTATATTGCCTGACTTTTTTATTTATTAAAGTACCGTTATCTTTGTACCTTATTATCCATCCCATGGCGAAAAAGGCAACAACAAAAAGACCAACGTCCATTGGCACCTCACCTGTAGCAGGTGAAAGTCAATTCCTGAAAGCCAAACCCTTTATTGAAGATCCTTACAAAAGCTTCCTGGAGGATTTCCAGGGGATTGCCTACCGCATGGACCCCCGGTGGAAGCCTGTATTTTTTCATGGCGCGGTAAAACAGATCACGGGATACGGAGAAAAGGATTTGCTGAACCTGAAACCTGACTGGTTTGATATTGTTCATCCGGATGATCTGCCTGAGCTGAGAAAAAAATACCGTTCACAGAAATTTCGCAAGCATGGTTTTAAAGCACAGCGGGAATACAGGATCCTGACAAAAAAGGGAGATCAGCGCTGGATTAACGATTCCATTCAGAGTGTTTTCGATGAATCGGGGAAACTGATTTATATTGAAGGAGTGATCTTCGACCTGACCGAAAGAAAACTTGCGGAGGAGCGGTTACGGAAATCCGAGGCAAAGTACCGCGAACTTTCTGAACAACTCGCGGAGACCAATAACCTGAAAGATCTGTTGCTCGATGTCATAACGCATGACCTGCGCAATGCCGCAGGGAATATATTTGGTTTTACGAACCTGCTGAAAGAACTGAACCCGAATCTTGAGTTTGTGAATAACATAGAGACCTCCAGCCTGGCGCTGCTCAATGTGATTGACAATGCATCGACGCTGGCCAAGATCAGCGCGGGAGAAAAAATTGATATGTTTCCATTGGATCTTACCGAAACCATAAAGGATTCCCTTCAGGAATTCGGCCCTTTGGGCAGCAAGGGACTGGTGGAAATCAAAGCCAGGCTGCAGGAAAAACTTATGGTAAAGGCCAATCCCATCATTTCGCAGGTATTTAAGAATTACCTCAGCAATGCCATTAAATATGCCTTTGAGGGACTTATTGTAATTGTTGAAGCGCAAAAAGAGGGAGAAGATATTAAAGTAAGTGTGAAGGATTTCGGGAATACTATTCCGGAGGAAAACCGGAAGATGATCTTTGAACGAAGGGTCACCCTTGACAGGTCGAAAAAACTCAGCAGCGGACTTGGACTGGCCATTGTGAAAAAAATCGCGGATATTCATGATGCGAAAGTCTGGGTCGAACCTAACCATCCCACGGGCAATGTTTTCTGCCTGCGATTAAAAGCCATGGAGTAGAAGAAGTTTACAAATTGACAGGTGATAGATTAACAGATTGACAGATTAACAGATTTGCACCCGTCACCTGACGATCCTTATTGCGCACTGAACACACATTGTATTTTTATGGAAAACAGATATTACGATACCATAAGCAAGGAATTACAGGTGGCCGGCTGGCAGGTTAAAAACACCCTTAATCTGCTGGAGGATGGATCGACCATACCCTTTATCAGCCGGTACCGGAAAGAAGCAACCGGAAGCCTGGATGAGCTTCAGATTGCCGCAATTAAGGACCTTCACCAGAAATACCACGATCTTGACAAACGCAGGGAAACCATTCTTCGGTCGGTGGAGGAACAGGGTATGCTCACACCCGAACTGAAGGAGAGCCTTGAACAGGCTTCTTCTATTACCGAACTGGAAGATCTTTACCTGCCGTATAAACCGAAAAAAAGGACGCGGGCAACACTTGCGCGTGATAAAGGACTCGAGCCCCTGGCGCTGATCGTGATGAAACAACAGGAGAAGTTGATCATGCGGAAGGCGGAGGAATTCCTTTCGGATGAGGTAAAAAATGCGGAAGAAGCGCTGCAGGGTGCCCGCGATATCATTGCCGAATGGGTGAATGAAAACCAGGAGGCACGGAACATGCTCAGAAGCCATTTTTCAACGGGAGCCATACTCTATTCAAAAGTGTGCAAGGGAAAAGAACAGGAAGGAATGAAATACAGCGATTATTTTGATTACAGCGAGCCGCTCCGGCGATGTCCTTCTCATCGTTTGCTGGCCGTATTCAGGGGCGAAGAAGAAGGTTTCCTTAAGATGGCCATCGAACCGGATGAAGAAAAAGCCCTTTCAGCCCTTTCCCGTATTTTCATCCGAGGTTCAGGGGAATCTTCAGAGCAGGTGGAGAGGGCGGTCAAAGACTCCTATAAAAGACTGCTCCTTCCCTCCATCGAAAATGAATTCAGGGCGCTTTCAAAAGAAAGGGCAGACGATGAAGCAATCCGTGTTTTTGCCGACAACCTGAAACAACTGTTGCTGTCGCCGCCTCTTGGCCAGCTGAGGGTCCTTGCCATTGATCCCGGATACCGTACAGGCTGCAAGGTTATTTGTCTCGATAATCAGGGAAACCTCCTGCACAATGAAACCATTTACCCTCATCCTCCTCAGAATGAAACCACTATTGCAGTTAAGAAAATTAATTCCCTGGTGAATTCTTATAAAATCGACGCCATCGCTATTGGCAACGGAACCGCCAGCCGTGAAACAGAACATGTCATTAAAAAGATCCATTTTGAACGCGAGGTGAAGGTATTTGTTGTCAGCGAAGCGGGTGCATCCGTTTATTCCGCCTCAAAAATTGCCCGTGAGGAATTTCCCCAGTATGATGTGACCGTGCGCGGTGCCATATCGATCGGACGCCGGTTAATGGATCCCCTGGCCGAGTTGGTGAAAATCGACCCGCAGGCAATCGGGGTGGGGCAGTACCAGCATGATGTGGATGCGGCTAAGCTGAAGAATAGCCTCGACCAGGTAGTGGAAAGCTGTGTGAACAAGGTGGGGGTGGAGGTGAATACCGCCAGCCGGCATTTATTGACCTATGTGTCGGGACTGGGGCCGCAGCTGGCAGGCAATATTGTGGATTACCGGGCGGAACATGGTCCGTTTCAATCGCGTGAGGAACTGAAAAAAGTACCCCGCATGGGATCAAAAGCTTTTGAACAGTCAGCCGGTTTTTTACGGGTGAGAAATGGCAAAAATCCTCTTGACGACAGTGCGGTGCATCCTGAAAGGTATCCGGTGGTTGAAAAAATAGCATCCGATCTGGGCGCCTCTGTAGATCAGTTGCTGAAAGAGGAGAAATTGCGGTCAACGATCGACTGTAAAAAATACATTTCGGATACGGTGGGCCTTCCAACCCTCCAGGATATCATGGAAGAGCTGGCAAAACCCGGCAGAGATCCCCGGACAACCATTAAGATTTTCGAGTTTGCACCTGACCTGTATAAAATTGATGATGTCAAGCCTGGAATGGTCGTGCCGGGAATTGTGACCAACATAACCAATTTTGGCGTTTTTGTTGATATTGGCGTGAAGCAGGATGGACTGGTTCACATCTCCCAGATGGCAGACCGGTTTGTCAGCAATCCGTCCGAAATTGTCAAACTGCATCAGCATGTGAGGGTAAAAGTGCTTGAGGTGGATGCGGTGAGGAAACGGATACAACTGACACTGAAGGTGAATAAATAATGGAATCATCAGGCAAATGGTTGCATTGAATTGCTAATTTTGGGGACACAATTTTTGTTGCCAACCGCGTTTATTATAAAAGGGAAAATAAATTGAAACCGGTAAAGAGAACCTGTTTTCTTACTGCATTATGGTTGCTCGTGGGTACCACGGCAGCCGTATTCAGTCAGCTGCCTGAAAAACCTCATTTGATAAGGGTTACGGTTGATCCTGAAACCGGTCATGATTGGGTCTTTTGGAATCCCAGCCCGTCTTCCAATGTCCATCAATACGCTATCGCTAAGGCCGTAAGGCCGAATCCCCTGGAGCCCGAAGCATATGAAGAGGTAGACCGGGTCTCTTCATCGGCAACGTCGGCTGAAATCCCAAACACTGCATCGGGTTCGGAGTCAGTGGGTTATACGGTTTGGGCGGTTGATACGGTAACCGACAATCCTTCCTTATTCGATAACCCTGACAGCACGATCTTTCTGAGTGCCGTCTTTGATTCCTGCCAGTCTTCCATTACCCTCTCCTGGAATGATTATAACACCTGGCGGGGCAGCATCCAAAATTATACCGTGTACCAGCGGATAGGTACCGGCCTTTACAATGCTCTTGCAATACTGCCGGAAGGGGTGACTACCTGGACCCTTCAACCGGTTAATGAAAACATGACGTACTCTCTTTTTGTGGAAGTCACAGCAAACCATGAAAACTCTGTTTTGCAGTCCACCTCCAACAGGGTTAACCTGTCCACTGATATGTCGATGATACCTGACTCCATAAATGCAGACTATGCCACCCTGGGCGAAAACAACTCCATTGATCTCTCCTTTACCATTGATCCCGGTTCAGAACTGCAGCGTTACAAGCTGCTGCGTTCTGCCTCACCCGATGGTCCCCGCGATACGGTTGCTGTTTTTACTACCTCCCAAAAGACGATCCGGTATCAGGATGCGGTATCCTTTACTTCGGGGATTTATTACTACCGGCTGATTGCCCTCAATAACTGCGGAAAGGAAACCGTCATCTCCAATCCGGCGTGCAATGTGCTCCTGGGCGGACAAAATGAACAACTGACGATCGCATTGGATTGGAATGATTACTTCAGCTGGAACGGAGGCGTTGATCATTACATGGTTTACCGCACAACGGGTGAGGGTGGACTTCCTGCAGAGGAAATGAATGTCGGGATGGATACTTTTTTCAATGACGATTTTTCATCCCGGGTCAACTACAGCGATCCGCAAAGCACAAGGGTTTGTTATCAGGTTGAAGCCTATGAAGCATCCGATGCGGGCAGGACGCAGAATATCAGCCGATCCAATTCTTTATGCTTTGCCCTTGATCCGGATGTCCGGATGCCCAATGCCTTTATTCCGAACAGTCACGACGGCGTCAATGATACCTTTGGCCCTCTCTTCTCCTTTGTTCCCGAACGGTATACACTGACGATATACAACCGCGCCGGGCTTAAAATATGGGAAGGGGCAGAACCCTGGGACGGAATGGTGAAAGGGAAACCGGTACACGAGGAGGTGTATGTGTATCATCTCAAAGTGTTCAATTATGAAGGTGCCGACCGGGTGCTGACAGGACAGGTGACCGTGGTTTACCGTTAATTTTTCCTCGTTTTCCCCATAGGTTCAGCCCTAAAAATCCTTACCTTTGTATTTGCAAACATCCGACCGCATGGTATGCGTATGAGTTCCATCATGACAGAGGAAGAAATAAAAATCAGGCAGGAATTGAACAACCTGCTGGCAAATTGTGCCCGCTGTTATAAAAAGGGAGACAAGGCACTCATCCGGAAGGCATTCAGGATAGCCTATGATGCCCATAAGGAAACCCGCAGAAAATCAGGGGATCCTTATATTATGCATCCCCTGGCGGTTGCCCGTATCGTCAGTGAGGAGATGGGACTGGGTGTGACCTCCATGGTATCTTCTTTACTGCATGATATTGTGGAAGATACAGATTACACGGTCGAGGACATTGGGAACCATTTCGGGCCAAAAATTGCCTCCATCGTGGACGGGCTGACCAAAATTTCCGGTGTTTTTGACAAAAACTCATCCTTCCAGGCTGAGAATTTCAGGAAGATGCTGCTCACACTCTCGGACGATGTGCGGGTTATCCTAATAAAACTGGCCGACCGGTTGCACAACATGCGTACGCTTGATTCCCTGCCTCTCGATAAGCAGCTGAAGATCTCGGCGGAAACCCTTTACCTTTACGCCCCCCTTGCACACCGTATGGGATTTTATGCCATAAAGACCGAGCTTGAGGACCTCAGCCTGAAGTACCGCTATCCAAAAATTTACCAGGAGCTGTCCAATAACATAAAACTCAAAGCAAAGAGCCATCAGCAATTCATTGAAGAGTTTTCGGCCCCGATACGTGAACAACTTGATAAAAACAATATCACGCATGAAATAAGCGGGCGGTATAAATCCATCTATTCGATCTGGCACAAAATGCAATCGAAAAACGTGCCTTTCGAGGAAGTCTATGACCTTATGGCCATCCGCATTGTATTTGATCCCTTACTGGATTTACCGGAGAAAACCCAGTGCTGGAATATCTATTCGATGATCACGGATATTTACATGCCAAAACCCGAAAGGATAAGGGACTGGGTGAGCACACCAAAGGCCAACGGGTATGAAGCCCTTCATGCCACCGTCATGGGACCCAAGGGAAACTGGGTAGAGATACAGATCCGGTCACGGAGGATGGATGAAATTGCGGAACATGGATTTGCCGCACACTGGAAGTACAAAACCGAATCCTCTCACGAAAGTGAACTCGACAAATGGATCAAACGGATACGGGAAATGCTTGAGAGTCCGAATTACGATGCGCTGGAATTTCTGGATGATTTCAAGCTGAACCTTTTTGCATCCGAAATTTTTATTTTCACACCCAAGGGGGAAATAAAGACAATGCCAGTCAACTCCACCGTACTGGATTTTGCCTATGAGATTCACACCAACATCGGACATACGGCCATCGGGGCAAAAGTCAACCATAAGCTGGTCCCGCTCAACCATATCCTGAAAAGCGGCGATCAGGTAGAAATCATCACTTCCGATACCTTTCATCCGCATCGCGACTGGCTGAATATTGCGATAACGGCCAAGGCAAAAGGCGCCATTAAAGCCTTGCTGAAATCGGATACAAAAAACCGTATCGAAAAAGGGAAAAAGATTTTGGAGGAGAAACTGCTGGAGATCAAGCTCAGGCCAAGCGCCAGGGTGATGCGCAAGCTTTTGCCTGCCTATGAAGCAGCCAATAAAGATGAACTCTACAGCAAGATCGGAACCGGAATTATCCAGCTGGAAAACCTGCACGAGATCCTGAAAAAAAATACCATCAGCAAATGGGTCAATTACTGGAGTCTTCAGTTGGGAAAGACCACCGACAAAACCAGAAAATCGTCTGAAACAGGCAATCCATCTCAGAAACAGGGCGTCAAGACCCCTATGTTACTGACCGAAAACATCGATAAAACTGCACCCGATTACGTCCTTGCCAAATGCTGCAGTCCCATCCCCGGCGATAATGTGGTAGGATTTTTACAGGAAAAACCGGATGAAAAAACCATCATTCATCAGTCGAAATGCCCTGAAGCTATTAAATTGCTTTCCAGTCACAGCGAGCGTTTCGTACCGGTCAAATGGACCACGCACAGGCTTCTGTCCTTCCTGGTGAAGATAAAGATCGACGGCATTGACCGTTTTGGTATTTTTCATGATATGACCACGGTGATTACCGAAGAGCTGAATGCAAACATCCGCGGAATCAATCTGACAAGCCATGATGGCATCTGGGAAGCCTCCATGGAATTGTACGTGCACGATACCAAGGATGTCAACAACCTGATCATGGGACTTAGCCGCATTAAGGGAGTGGAAAATGTGGAACGGGCGGAGCTGGTTCAATAGGGATAATCTGTTAATCTGTAAACCCCTTAATCTGTAAACCTGTTAATCTGTTATTTTGATAATCTTTTAATCTTTCAACCTGTTTTCCTTCCCTCTTGTTTCCCTTCGCCGGTCTGCTGTCCCTCAACATCAGTTTCAACAATGGTTTCAGTTGCTTCCTCTTCTTCCTCCTCCCATACATGTTTAGGAATGACCGGGCCTTCGTTGCGG
>JAGDMB010000247.1 GCA_017860375.1 Bacteroidota bacterium
TTCGGCTGTTCGCCGATTAAAGTGGCACGTGAGCTGGGTTCAGAACGTCGTGAGACAGTTCGGTCCCTATCTGTTGTGGGCGTTGGAGATTTGAGAGGAGCTGCTCTTAGTACGAGAGGACCGGAGCGGACAGACCTCTAGTGTACCTGTTGTGGCGCCAGCTGCATCGCAGGGTAGCTATGTCCGGACGAGATAACCGCTGAAAGCATCTAAGCGGGAAGCTCACCTCAAGATGAGATCTCCCTTAAGGGTCGTCGAAGACTACGACGTCGATAGGCTGCAGGTGTAAAGACAGTAATGTCAAAGCCGAGCAGTACTAATTACCCGTGAGCTTTCTTGTTGACAGCTTACTATGCACCTCGTTCCAGCGTGTTAAAATATTATCCCTCCCGATAAACCGGGGGGGTGTAAGGCTTTAGGTGACTATAGCAATGGGGTTCCACCTCTTCCCATTCCGAACAGAGAAGTTAAGCCCATTAGCGCCAATGGTACTGCATTTGCGGGAGAGTAGGTCGTCGCCGATCTTCAATCCCGGTCTTTCTTGAAGGACCGGGATTTTTTTTGCTTATTTTGTAGGTGAACCTGAACAATAATATAATTTTGATCGGGTTTATTATCATGCTGTCTGATACCGGTGTCATTTTATGAAGAAATCCGCTGCCATACTCATTCTCTTCTCCCTTTTCTCACTGGATCAATATGCGCAGATCGATACCTCTCAGGCTATCTATTCCTGGAAACTTGACCCGTATTGCATTGTAAAAATAGCGGATCGGATCGATACAAACCTGGCAGGCTTTCAAGTCGACAATCCCATCAGACAATCCTTTATTTCGGCTTCTACCCTCGGAAATATAGGTTCCCCTGCCATCAGCAATATTTTTACCGACAGGGATTTCAGGGAAGAATATACCCTCACCAATAGTTTCTATCCTTCTATGAAAAGATTTTCCAACACGAGTTACTTCCATACCCGGAAACCCTTTTCAAAATTGAGCTACTTTACCGGTGGCTCCTCCAATAGAAAGGAAGAAATCATCGATGCTTTTCATACACAGAATGTTACTCCAAAAATGAATGTCGGATTGCATTTCACCGCCCAGGACGCCGGAGGCCAGTACAACCTGCAACGCGTGAAAGGCAATTCATTCCGGTTCTTCAGCAGCTACTCCGGCACGGTTTATTCTTACCATGCTTCTTTTAACACTAACCACATCGGAGCCGATGAAAATGGAGGGGTGCTGAAAGATTCGTACATCACCGATACCACATTCAAATTCTCCAAGGAAATCCCGACCCTTTTTGGTGGAACCGACCTGACAAATTCTCATGCTGCCGATGTGTACCATGAGATCCGGAACCTGAGCTTTTTTACCATCCAGGAAGCCTCGTTCCCGAAATTGTTCTCCTCATCCGATACGGCAGAGAAGCCGTCCCGGATTAAGATATTTTATCCGAAACTGGCCTATATATTCAGCTTTGACCGGACCAGAACCCTCTTCCTGGATAAGAATCCAACCGTCGGACTGGAAGCAGGTCTCTATCCTGATCTGTATGTGGATGAGAAAAAAACAAGAGACTCCCTTTATTACTGGCGGATGCAGAATGCGTTGCGCCTCCAGTTCCAGGGACGGCGGAACAATCATTATTTCATCGATTTTACCTACGAGGCCATGAATTATTCCCTGATGGTGCCCCTCGATACCCTTTCGGAACACTATTTCATCTACAAACAGTATTATCTTCCCGGGGAGAACCGAACCGCACAACTTTATAATTCATTCCTTTCTTCGGGTTTTTCGCGAATCTTTGCCAATGCCCTGAAACTTGACCTTTACGGCCGGTATTACCTTTCAGGCTATCAGTCAGCCAACTATCGGCTCTCCGGCGATATTGAACTCATGATTAAAATAAAGGGAAAAGACCTCCGTATTCGTGCAGGAGCATCCAATGAATTTCTGCAACCGGGATTCTTATATACCCGGTTCATATCCAATGCCTTTATATGGAACCAGAACCTGGATAAAACCAATGTATCCAATCTCTCAGGTGATGTAAGCCTTGTTTCAAATAAATTCGCCCTGCATGGCGACTATTACCTGCTGCACAATTATGTTTATTTTGATACCTCCGCTGTTCCTCAACAGTTTCATCAGGGATTGTCGGTGTTATCCTTTGTTGCCGAAAAGGAATTCCATGTATGGAAGTTTCACAGTATCAATAAAATAGCATTTCAGCAGGTGAGCCATCCCGAAGTTCTAAGCCTTCCTGCCCTGGCCGTTTCAAGCTCCAATTTTATCGAACATGAATTTAATTTTAAAGCGACGGGGGGAAAACTTAAAACAATTATAGGCTTTGATTTGTTTTACAATACAAGCTATTATGCAAATGCCTATATGCCATCACTGGCCATATTTTATCAGCAACAGGAAAAGAAACTGGGGAATTATCCCTATGTGGATGTATTTCTTAATGTCAGACTCAAGAGAGTTCGGTTTTTTATGAATTATGAACACATCAATTCCGGATGGCTGGAAAAAAATTTTTTCACCGCACTTCATTATCCAATGGACCAACGTTACCTGAAAATTGGTTTTTCGTGGACATTTTACGACTAGAATTGTTAATAAAGAAAAAGGGCAGTTTTGCAACCATTCCATCAATTTTATCTAATTTATCTTTAAATTCATGACAATGAACCGCCTGTTGGTTTTGCTTTTACCGTTGTTCTTCCTGCTTGCTTCCTGCAACAAGGAAAAGCAGGCGGATGCACTTGCGGAAGTAAGCAATAGCCTGACGGATATAAAGGCCAAGGGCAAATTGGTCGTCTTAACAGATTACAGCTCAACCAATTATTTTATATACCGCGGACAGCCCCTGGGCTACCAGTATGAAATGCTGCAGGAACTGGCCAACTACCTTGATGTGAAACTTGAACTGCGCGTGAACAGCGATCTTGAGAAAAGCTTTGTAATGCTTAACAACGGTGAGGTTGACCTGATTGCCGAAAACATTATTATTACGCGGGAACGAAAGGAAAAAGTAGATTTCACTATCCCGTATGCCCAGTCGCGCCAGGTCCTTGTCCAGCGAAAACCGGACAAATGGAAAACCATGAACAAAAAGCAGCTTGAGGATGCTTTAATACGCAATCCGCTTGATCTGGCAGGAAAAACTGTTTATGTCCAGCGGAATTCTGCTCATGTGGCCCGATTGAGAAACCTGGCAGAAGAGATTGGCGACACCATAAACCTTATTGAGGTGGATGAAAATGCAGAACAGCTGATTTACCTGGTTTCTGTGGGTGAGGTACCCATGACCGTGACGGACGAGATCCTGGCCCGCGTAAATCAGACCTATTTTCCTGATATCGATGTGGAGACGGCCGTCAGCTTTCATCAGAATATGGGCTGGGCTGTGCGAAAAGGAGCGGACGGACTGCTGACCGAACTGAATTCGTGGATGTCGGAATTTCTGGAATCCAAGAGGTTTAAAGCCATTTATGCAAAATATTTCCAGAACAGCAAATCGAATGAAATTGTCAGCAGCGATTATTATGCGGTAAATTCCGGTAAAATATCGCCCTATGATGAAATCATCAGGCATTACAGTGAAAAGCTTGGATGGGACTGGCGCCTGCTTGCTTCCATGATTTACCAGGAATCACGTTTTAAGAACGATGTCACTTCCTGGGCAGGTGCGTTTGGACTGATGCAACTCATGCCTTTAACAGGCCGGCGATACGGAGTGGATGAGAAATCTTCCGTCAGGGAACAAATACGGGCCGGAACCGATTTCATCGGCTGGCTCTCAAAGCAGTTTAAAGATGTACCGGATGAAGAAGAACGGGTTAAATTCATACTGGCCGCTTATAATATCGGGCCCGGGCACATTATTGACGCACGGAACCTGGCACGAAAAAACGGGGCTGACCCCAACCAGTGGGATAAAAGTGTGGAACAATACCTGCTCCGGAAATCCGATCCGGTATATTATAATGACCCCATAGTAAAACACGGCTATTGCCGTGGTACCGAAACATACCGGTATGTGCATGAAGTGCTGGAACGCTATGAACATTACAAGAACCTCGTGGACTCACCATAAGGTTTGATAATTTGAAGATTTGAAAATTGGAAAGATAAAAGGTTGAACTTTTGAATCTTCAAACCCTCAAACCCTCAAACCCTCAGACCCTCAAGCCTTCTTACCACCTCAAGAAATTCACATAGTATCATCGCTGTAGCACCCCATACGTGATGGTCATCAATATCGTAGTAGGGAACTTCTACCGGTTGATCTCCCAGGATAAGGATTTCTTTCTTTACGATCCCGGCATTCATCAGCTGGTTCAATTCAACCTCAATCAGGTATTCTACTTCTGCAGGATCCGGGATGAAGCGGAGTTTTTCAGGAAAATAACCCACAACCGGCAGTACCTTAAAACCGCTGACCGGAATGGTAAGAGGTGTCAGCGTACCCAGAACCTCCACCGAAGCAGCAGATATACCAATTTCTTCATGCGACTCCCTTAACGCGGTATCAATCAACGAACGATCTCCTTTTTCTGTCTTGCCGCCCGGAAAACTGATCTGGCCGCTGTGATGGCCACCGTATTCGGGACG
>JAGDMB010000248.1 GCA_017860375.1 Bacteroidota bacterium
TCCATCCGGTAAATTTATAGGGATATGCTGAAAAACTGCAAAGTTAATCCCAAATTTATCAATCCGAAATAAACCTTTCTGAAAACTTGAAAGAATTTTTAACCTGCGATGATGATAAAACAATCCCGATACGCTATGCTATCGGGATTAATTCGACCAGATGATTTCACTGCGCCGAAACTTGTGAAATCATGGTCTCATTAAAAATCCCCGTTGCCTTAAAGCCAACGGGGATCGTTCCAATTTTAACCCTTCCTGTTATTCATAATCGATACCCAGCGATTCCATCAGTTTTTTCCGGGTAAAGAAGATTCGGCTTTTCACCGTCCCGATCTTCAAACCCAGATTATCGGCAATCTCCTTGTATTTATATCCCTGAAGGTGCATCTTAAAAGGAACCTTGAACTCATCATCCAGTTTTTCGATGTGGGATTCTATTTCCTTCGCCGAAAAAACGGAATCAGGTCCTTCCACCGAAGATTCACGGCGCAGGTTCAGGTAAAAAAGATCATCGGTATGATCAAAGGTCGTGTTGGCTTTTACCATTCTCCGGTAATTGTTGATGAAGGTATTTTTCATGATGGTAAATGTCCATGCTTTCAGATTGGTGTCGTCCGCATACTTGTCACGGTATGATATGGCCTTAACAAAGGTTTCCTGCAGTAAATCCTTTGCATCTTCCCTGTTTGTGGTCAGGCTAAAGGCAAACCTCTCAAGACTGTCGCTGAGGTTTGTCAACTGGTAATTGAACTCTATTGCTGTCATATCGGATGGTTTATTTTGTTGAACAAATATACTGGTTATTTAAACACTATGCAAATTATTTTTATTTAGACTATATATAAATAGGCATAGTTTCTAAATAAGGAAATTTTTGTTTTATCCTTTATTTAAGCATTATATAAGAATTATTCCCGTCCGGTATAAATAACGAATAAATTATAATAAAGGATATTTTTGTATTTATTTATTGTTTAACGACAGGCTAATCTCGATAAACAATTGCGGTAGAATGATAAGTCAGGGACAAGGGACGAGGATGAAAGGAAGAGAAGAAGACAAAAGAAAAGGACAACGCCGATTTGGTGATTACCGCCAACAGAACACCCCTTACCGCTTAGCGTTTACCTTTTCCACCCGCTGCTCCAGCACTTCGATGAAATGCACAGGGGAAGTAATGGCCGTAAAATGGGGAGGAAGATTTTTCTCAAAATGCCCGACCTGAATCCCGGAAACGAAAACAGGAATGGATCCGGATACTTCGGACAGCGATTTCAAGTAACCCTTCATATCGCCGCGGCTTGGGGCGGACACAAAGGCCGTGACCAGACCGTCGAAAGGCTTGACACGCAACAATTCAGCCAGATCAGACATGGGAACAGACTGGCCGAGATATATGATCCGGTACCCTCTTTTTTTTGCGAGAAGGGCAAAGAAAAGAATGCCCAGCTCATGCCATTCCCCTTCGGGAAGAAAAAAGAGGAAATGTTTTGCATTTGTACCATCCGGATTAAACTGGTTGTCGATGGCCACCATAACTTTCTGCCTTACCAGGTTCGTAACAAAATGTTCGTGGGCAGGATTTATGGCGCCGGTCTGCCACATCAGCCCGATTTTTACAAAAAACGGGTAGATGACTTTGATGATCGTATCCTCAAATCCAAACTGAATAACCGAACGGGCGATGATCCTTTCAAACCGGTTCTCATCAAAATCAATCATGGACGTGGTCAGCCCCTCAATCTGGCTTTGCTCATCGGGTACGAAATGCGTAAGCCGACCGATCTGATCCGCGATTTCCTGCGGCGACATTCGTGCTATTTTACTAATCTTAAGACCATTGCGATTCAATATCGAAACGTTCAGTATCTTTTTCAACTCCGTATCGCAGTATGTCCGGATATTGGTCATCGTGCGCCGGGGTTCAATCAGCCCGTAACGCTTTTCCCAGATTCGTATGGTGTGCGCCTTTATTCCCGAAAGTCTTTCGAGGTCGCGAATCGAATAATCTGCCATAAAAACGAATTGAAAGTACAGGTTAAGATAACATATATGCGCGAACAATTGTTCGAAAAAAATTAACAATATTTAACAAAGGCGTATGAGGAGATACCAGTTTACGGCCGACCGATATGGGTTAAATGTGAACTGCGAGCAGCGAACTGTGAACGGTGAACGGTGAACTGTGAACAGTAAACCGTGAACGGCTCTCAATATTTTCATTCCTTTATCTTCCTTATAAGCATCAGTCCATCGCGAAAAGGTATAATCATTTTATCCACCCGGTCATCGTTTTTTACAAATTCGTTGAATTCAATAATTCCATTGGTTTCCTTGTCCTTTGACGGGGCAAGCACTTTTCCGCTCCATAAGACGTTATCGGCTAATATGTAGCCTCCTGTCAACGTTTTTCCAAAGACGGCCTTATAATATTCAAGGTATTGTTCCTTGTCACCGTCAACAAATACCAGATCAAATTTCTCTTTCAGGGAAGGGATTATCTTCCTTGCATCGCCGGTATGAAGTATTATCGTCTCCTGCAAGCCCGCTTTGCGGACGGTTGTTTCGATGAAGGGCTGCAATTCATCGTTGATCTCAATGGTATGCAGTTTTCCGCCCGGTTTCAGTCCCTTTGCCAGGCACAGGGCAGAATAACCCGTATAGGTTCCGATCTCAAGAATGGCAGCAGGCTGTATCATCCGGCTCAAAAATTCAAGCAGTTTGCCCTGCAGATGTCCTGAGATCATCCGGGGGTACAATACCTTGCTGTGCGTCTCCCGGTTTAATTCCGCAAGAAGAGGATCCTCCGGGGAGGTTATGGAGGTAATGTAATCCGTCAATTTTTTGTCAATAGTAAACATAGCGTGATGGAATGAATCGTTTAAAAACAGGAACGGGTGGTGATGTATTCCGGATATTTATCATCAAGGATACCCTGTCGCAAAAGCATGAATATTTCAAATACAGGGATCGCTTGCCGCATATCGTTTGCCGCTTGCCGATTTCCGCTTACCGGTTTTTCATCCGCTAATTGTAGATCAGATACGACAGTTTTGCTTCTTCAAAGATCTCGTTCGCCACATTCCGTATCTCATCAGCAGTGATGGCCTCTATTTTACGCCCGATCTCCTCCAGCGAATCCACTTTGTTAAACACCAGCATGCTCTTTGCCATGGAAAGCATAAGGTTTTCATTGTTTTCCGAAGAAATGGCGATCTGGCCCAGGAGTTGTTTCTTTGCCTTTCTCAGGGTGGCGTCGCTCATCTTCTTTTCCCTTATGGCGCTCAATTCCTTATGAATAAAATGGATGCATTTATCAACCGACATTTTATCCGTTCCAAAGTATATGGTGATATTGCCGGTATCGCTGTATGTGGTATAAAGCGAATCGATCGTGTAGGTATATCCCCTTCTTTCCCTCAGGGCCAGGTTCAGGCGTGAATTCAGACCGGGTCCTCCCAGGTAATTGTTCAGCAGGTGCAGTGTAAGCCTTTTTGCGCTGGCAATATCGTATGCGATATTGCCCAGGATGCAGTGTGCCTGAAATGTCCCGCGCTGGGTGACGCGTTTGGTTGCCTGGTATGAATAGGCTGCAGGCCCCCTCTGTTCGTTGCTTTTAAAGGGATAATGTCCGAAATACTTTGTAAAACTTTTCACCAGGGTGTCAAACGGAATTTTTCCAACGGACGATACCACCATTTGCCGGGTTGAATAATTCTGCCGGATAAAGTCAAGGATGGTTTCCCGGGTAAAGGTCCTGAGCCTGCTTTCCTCACCCAGTATATTCCGTCCCAGGGAATTGCCATCAAAGATCAGTTCCTCAAACTCATCAAAGATCAGTTCCGAGGGTGAGTCCTTATACGAGTTGATCTCATCGTAGATGATTTCTTTTTCTTTTTGCACTTCCTTGTCGGGAAAAGAGGAGTTGAAGGCAATATCGCTTATCATTTCCATGGCTCTCGCATGGTATTGCGTAAAGAAGGTACTGTGAATGCAAATCTCTTCTTTGGTGGTATAGGCATTGATCTCACCGCCCACGTCTTCCATCCGGCTTAGGATATGGTAGGAGGAACGTTTCTGCGTGCCTTTGAACAGCATATGTTCCAGCAGGTGAGCTATCCCGTGTTGATCAGGCAATTCATCTCGGGATCCCGTGTTGATCATGAGCCCGCAATGGGCAACCGGGCTTTCAACGGGATAATGGATCAACCGGATACCATTGGATAGAACATGTGTCTGAAATTTCGTCATAGGTTCAGGAAAGTGCAAATGTATAAAAACTTGAATGCAGATAGCATGAAGACGAGATAATAATAGATCCAAGAACCAAGATCCAAGACACACAGGGACAAGGGACGAGGGACAAAAAAGACAGGGATACAAGTCCATCGATTGAAAGCTGAATTTGATGATAGGATTGCAGTTGATGTGATGATTGTGATTGTCGTTTGATTGCCGGTTGCAAGTAATGTCGATACCCAATGTATTGCATCTGTGCTTATAGGCTGCATCAAGCCCCATACGGGCGGCATTTTGGCAGCAGAATTGTTACAATTTGAAGCAAATAGTTTTGTGGTATAATTTTTTTCTT
>JAGDMB010000249.1 GCA_017860375.1 Bacteroidota bacterium
TTTGTCGAGCAGCAGCGCCAGATCACGCCTGACTTCAGGGAATCGCGGCAATTCGGCAAAATGTACCCGGAATCCCCCGGCAACGGTAAGGATATTCTCAAAGAGCAGGTCGGCGTAAAATACGTCCGACCGGATATCGAAGCGTGCTGTCAGTTCCTCTGAAAGGATGGCCATTTCGGCAATGGCGATTTGACCGTGTCTAATCACGATGGCCTGGCGATACACATCGTCCTTTCCGGTGAGGTTTTCCGACTGCAGCGACTGGATACTGAATCCAAGGTGATGCAGCACATTTTCAACGTATCCTTTGAGCTGAAAGAAAGTGGTGTGCACTTCCTTTTCCGTCCAGTTGGGTTCATTTCTCAAACCCGTGAGGAAGATCCCGAAATGAAATTCTTCATGGTAAGGGGCAAGCGCTTCCTTCTTCGTGGTCCCGGGATTGAAAAAATAGCAGTTCCCGTATTCGAATACCTTCAGGTCAGGATTTTTCCGGTTAATATTGTGCACAATGGCCTCAAGTCCCCCGAAAATAAGGGTCTGCCGCATCACGTTCAGTTCGTTGCTCAGGGGATTGATAAGCCGCACAAGGTGTTCCGGAGGGTAACTTTTCAGGGTTGAGTAATAGGCCGAGGGGGTAATGGAATTCGACATGATCTCCGTAAAACCGCTTCCGCACAGCAGATCGGAAATCCTGTTGACCATTCTTTCGCGGTCGGGTTTTTCGGTATAGGAAAGACTGCTTTTCATAGTCTCTGAAACGGGTATATTGTTGTAACCGTATATGCGGAGGATTTCTTCAATGACATCGGCTTCACGGTTGACGTCCACTCGGTAGGGAGGCACTTCAAGATCGAGGGTTTCCGCTGTTTCCCGGGTTATTTTGATTTCAAGGCTTTTCAGGATATTCCGGATGGTCTCATGATCGATGGAGATCCCCACCAGACGGTCAATGTTCCTGTAGCTGACGGTGACCCTGAATGGAGGTACAGGCCTGGGGTATACATCCACAATTTCGGAGGAAACCAAACCTCCGGCGGTTTCCTGAATGAGCAGGGCGGCTCTTTTCAGTGCCGTAATGACCATGTCGGGATCGGTCCCGCGTTCAAACCGGAAGGAGGCATCGGTGTTAATTCCCAGGCGCCGCGAAGTGCTGCGTACCGAACCCGGAGCAAAACAGGCGCTTTCAATGAACAGGTTATGGGTTTCGCCGGTGATCCCTGAATGCAGTCCTCCAAAAACACCGGCAATGCCTACCGGGTTGGCGGCATCACATATCATCAGGTCTTCGGCGGAAAGCTTGTGTTCAACACCGTCGAGGGTGACAAAAGGAGTTCCCTGCGGCATATTTTTTACAATGATCTTCCGGCCGGCAAGCTGATCCGCGTCAAAAGCATGCAGGGGCTGGCCCAGCTCATGCAATACAAAATTGGTGACGTCCACCACGTTGTTGATGGGATTCAGACCAATGGAACGCAGCCTGTCCTGCAGCCATTGCGGTGAAGGTCCCACAGTAACCCCGGTCAGACTCACCCCGGCATACCGGTAACACGAATCCGTATTTTCAATGAAGACCTCAACCTTATAACCGGTATTGTCAACGCGGAATGCCCCTGTGTCGGGAAGCCTGGCTTTCAGGCCCTTGTCCCTGCCCAGGAAGGACGCCAGATCGCGTGCCACACCATAATGCGAGGCACTGTCGATGCGGTTGGGTGTAAGTCCTATCACAAAGACGCTGTCCGGCTGAAGATTGAAATAGTCTTTCGCCGGCATCCCTGTTTTTGCATCCCCGGGAAGCACAAGAATACCATCATGTCGGTCGCCCAGTCCGATCTCATCCTCAGCACAGATCATGCCTTCAGAACTGACCCCTCTGAGCTTTGCCTTTTTGATTTCAAAACTCTCCTCCCCCTTATAAACCGTTGAACCAATGGTCGCAACCACGACTTTTTGTCCCGATGCCACGTTGGGAGCGCCGCAGACAATGGTAAGCGGGGAGCCGGATCCGGCATCCACCGTGGTAACGGTTAATTTGTCCGCATCCGGATGTTTTTCGCAGGTCAACACCTCTCCGATCACAAAACCCTCGAGTCCGCCTTTTATTTTTTCGTGGTGTTCCACCGCCTCCACCTCAAGTCCAAGTCCGGTTAGAATGGTTGCGATTTCTGCTGCATCCAGGTCGGTATCCAGATATTCTTTAAGCCAGTTGAAAGAAATATTCATTGATTCAGTTTTTCAGATAGTAATCCGGTGGTTCGGTCGTGATTTACAAAAGTAAAAAAAATTGGTTCTAAAAAACATATCTTTGCGGGTATGAATTCAGACACATTGAAAACCGGCAAGCCGTTAATCCTGGTTACCAACGACGACGGACTTGAAGCCAAAGGGCTGAAAGAGCTGGTTGAGGTGGTGAGGCCGCTGGGAAGGGTTATCGTGATGGCGCCTTCGGAAGCCCAATCGGGCATGTCGCATGCCATAACGGTGAAAAGCCCGCTGCGGATGAAAAAGATGCACGAGGAACCCGATCTCCTCATGTACAAATGCAACGGCACCCCGGTGGATTGTGTGAAGATGGCCTGCAACCAGCTGCTCAAAGAAAAGCCTTCTCTCCTCGTTTCCGGTATCAATCACGGATCCAATTCTTCCACCAGTGTTTTCTATTCGGGCACACTTGGCGCCACGATGGAAGGATGCATCAATGAAATACCTTCCATAGGTTTTTCGTTGCTGAGCCTCGCCTCGGATGCCGATTTCACAGCTTCAAAAGCCATCGCCGGAAAGATTGTGCGGAAGGTCATGGAAAAAGGCCTGCCTCTTTCGGTTTGCCTCAATGTCAACATCCCCAATGGGTCGCTGGAAGAAATAAAAGGCATTAAGGTATGCCGGCAGAACCGGGGATTCTGGCGTGAAGAATTTGACAGGCGCACCGATCCTGCAGGAAGGCATTACTTCTGGCTGACCGGTTATTACCATAACAGCGAACCCGAGGCGGGTGATACCGATGAATGGGCCCTGCGGAATAACTATGTATCGGTCGTGCCGCTGCAAACCGACCTTACCGCCCATACCATGATGGACAAAATACGGAAATGGAATTTATAAAGCAGGCCTGATGCAATGAAAAAACTCGATTCCGTCGGTCTGGGCATTACAGCCGGTATGATTTTACCGGTATTGGTTTACATGGTCCTGTATTTTACCAAGGTGATGGACATCCGTCATGTTCTTTTTTCCGATTATTCCATCCTCTCGACCATTCTGCCGCTGCTGATCAGCCATTGCGTCCTGCCGAATATAATCCTGTTTTTCATTTGCAATGCGCTGGATAAGATGCTTACGGCAAAAGGCGTGGTAATTGCAACGCTGATAATGACCGTTGGGGTTTTTGCCACAAAACTGATCACGGCTGTGTTATGAGGGTATTCATAATTGCAGGAGAGGCTTCGGGTGACCTGCACGCCTCCAATCTTATGAAAAGCATCCGGAAGCTCGGTCCGCAAACGGACTTCATGTGCTATGGAGGAGATCTGATGCGGGAGGCCGGAGGCACGCTGGCCAAACATTACCGTGAAATGAATTTCATGGGGATATGGGAAGTAATAAAGAATTATGGCAAGATAAGGAAGAACCTGGCTGCCTGCAAGGCCGACATTCGACTCTATCGGCCCGACGCACTTATTTTGGTCGATTATGCCGGATTTAACCTGCGTATTGCCGAATTTGCACAAAAAAGCGGTTACCGCGTATTCTATTATATATCGCCCAAGCTTTGGGCATGGGGTAAATGGCGCGTAAAAAAAGTGAAAAAATACGTCGACCGGATGTTTGTCAACCTGCCCTTTGAAGTGGATTTTTACCGCGACCACGGTATTACGGCTGAATACTACGGGAATCCTGTTGTCGATAGCGTGGCAGAGGGAATGCACAGGAAAACGGATCGTTCCTCCTTTTTGCATCAGCATGGACTGGAGGATAAACCCATCATCGCCCTGCTGGCCGGCAGCCGGCAGCAGGAGATCCGTCTCTGCCTGCCCGAGATGCTGTCCATAATAAAGTATTATCCCGCTTACCAGTTCATTATTGCGGGAGCCCCTTCCCTGCCGCCGGAATCATACCAGCCCTATACGAAGGGTAGCCCTGTGCGCCTGCTTCACGGGCATACCTATGAAATTCTCAAACATGCCGATGCGGCCGTGGTGACATCGGGAACCGCCACCCTTGAAACCGCCCTTCACCGGATTCCCCAGGTTGTTATCTATAAAACCAGTGCGTTCACTTACTTTGTGGGAAGGCCCTTTGTGGATATCCGGTTTTTCTCGCTGGTGAATCTCATCATGGACCGGGAAGTGGTAAAGGAAATCCTCCAGGATAACCTCGCACGGGATATCCGGAAAGAAATGGACCGTATCCTTTATGATCCGGGATACCGCCAGGAAATGCTGGACAACTACGACCGGCTTATTGAAAAGGTTGGTAACCCAGGGGTTTCCGACAGGGTAGCCCAACGTATCCTGGCGTTGCTTCATCCGTAAATACGCTCAACAGAACAACTCCGATGCGAATCAATCACCCGATCCATACCCCGAAAGG
>JAGDMB010000039.1 GCA_017860375.1 Bacteroidota bacterium
TCAAGGATTTCCACCCAGTTAAAGCTATCTTCCTTATCGCCATTCTGAATGGCCGTGAGGTTGTTGTATAAAGCAGTTGAAATCGGTCCCGGATTTCCATCCTTACAATATTCGTAAAAGCTGTTATTATCGGGATCAATGATCTTGCGTATGGGTGTGATAACGGCGGCTGTTCCGCAGGCACCGGCTTCTTCGAAGGAACCCAACTCTTCCACCGGAACCGGCCTTTTTTCAACGGTCATTCCCATGTTTCTGGCCAGGGCCATGAGGCTCATATTGGTAATGGAAGGAAGGATGGATCTGGAATCCGGTGTGATATAGGTGTTCTTTCGGATCCCGAAAAAATTGGCCGGACCTGCCTCATCAATGTATTTTTTTTCTTTGGCATCCAGGTATAAGGCAGCGGAATATCCCAGCTGATGGGCTATGTCTCCCGAAGTCAACCCCGCTGCATAATTGCCCCCTACTTTAAAACAACCTGTTCCCAAAGGAGCTGCCCTGTCGTGTGTGCGGCAGATCATCACATCAACCGGTTTGAAACCCTCCTTAAAATAAGGTCCGACCGGGGTTACAAAAACCATAAACAAATACTCGTTGGCTGGTTTAACCCCTACCTCGGCACCGGTTCCGATCAACAGGGGACGGATATACAAAGAGGCACCCTGACCATAGGGAGGTATAAACCGCTCATTCAAACGGATTGCTGAAAAAACCGACTGACCGAAGAGCTCCTCGGGTACCGGGGCCATTTTAATACCAATGGCGGTATTGTGCATCCTTTTGGCATTTTCACGCCAGCGAAAAATTCTGACTTTCCCGTCTTTGCCGCGGAACGCTTTTAATCCTTCAAAAGCTTCCTGTCCGTAATGCAAAGAAGTCGCTGCCATATGCATTTGAATGTACTCCGATGAGGAGATCTCAAGCTCGCCCCATTTGCCATCCCTGTAATAACAACGTACGTTGTAATCCGTTTTCATGTATGCGAAGGGAAGGTGTTTCCAGTCTATCGTGTTCATATCAATTCATTATATTATCTAACATTTAGCTTCGAATTTACACAATTACCCATAAATTTTGATTACTTTTAGTTCCTTCAATTTGAAATAAAAAAATAAATTCATAGTTTTATAGTTAAATAAACCCTAACCATGGAACAAGAAAAGAACCTGATTATGGTTACTTGGGATTTTACGGAAAAATCCCTTTTCGCCCTTAAACATGCCATAAATATAGCGAACATTCTGAAAAGTGAAGTGGCTTTGCTTCATGTTGTGAAAAAGGAATCGGAAATCAGCGAAGCGGAAAAAAAGATGGCAGAAGCCGTTCAGGTCATCAAAGCGGATCCGTCTGTAAAATTCCGTTTTATTGCCAGGGAAGGTACTATTTTCCATACGATAGGCGAAGTTTCAAGTGAAATTGGTGCCCTTATGGTTGTTATGGGTACGCACGGTATTAAGGGAATGCAGAAACTTATGGGAAGCTGGGCATTGAAAGTAATTACCAGTTCCAAAGTTCCCTTTATTGCGGTTCAGGATTCTCCAAAAGCAGAGGTATTTAAAAATATTATTATCCCGATCTCCCACCGCAGGGAAATAAAGGAATGTATTTCATGGGCTCACTTCTGTTCGCGGATGTTCAATACCAAGTTTTTGCTGATAAGGGCCAAATATACGGATGCAAATTACAAACGGGGTGTCGAATCCAATACGTATTTTCTCTCCAAATATTTTGCAACAAAAAGTATTCGGTTTGAAATTAAAGTGGCGGATGGTGAGAACAATTTCGGCGATGAAATCATCAACAATGCCAAACAAATTGATGCGGACGGCATCCTGGTCATGACAACCCGGGATATTGGATTTGCCGATTATGTGCTGGGACCTCAGGAACAATATATTATTGCCAATATTGAAAAGATTCCCGTCATCTGCATCAATCCCCGTCCGGTTAAAATTGGCGGTGGTTTCAGTGCAAGCGGTGGCTGACATTTGAGTGTTTTTAATCCTATCGAATAAAATAAAAACAAGGAGTTCTCCTTGTTTTTATTTTTAATACAAAGCGGATGAAGCTGGTTATCGCCACAAATAATATTCATAAAATTAATGAGATACGCCATTTACTTAATGAAAAAATTGAATTATTATCCCTGGGTGATATCGGCTGCCGGGCCGAGCTTCCCGAAACCGAAATGACCCTTGAAGGAAATGCGGTTCAGAAAGCCCTTTACATTTATGAGCATTTTAATGTCAATTGCTTTGCGGATGATACCGGTCTTGAGATCGATGTGCTGAAAGGAGAACCGGGAGTATTTTCGGCCCGCTATGCCGGTGAAAACTGCACGTACGAAGACAATATCAGAAAGGTACTGACCGCCATGCAGGAAAAGAAAAACCGGTCGGCCAGGTTTAAGACTGTTATTGCATTGGTTATTAATGGAAAAATAGAAACATTTGAAGGTATTGTTGAAGGTATGATCCGGGATCAGAAACTGGGCAACAACGGATTCGGTTATGATCCCATATTTCAGCCGGCCGGATTGGAAAAGACATTTGCAGAAATTTCACTGGAGGAAAAGAACAGGATATCGCACCGGGCCATTGCCCTTCAAAAACTGGTTAAATATCTGGAAAACAATGTATAAATATAGCTTTCGACCGTTGTTTCAGGCCGAATGGCCTTCTTTGTGCGAATAGGGCTGTAAAAAATAAGTTTGTAACAATATCTTTGCTGTTATTTCGTATTCATTCTGGTAATTCATTCATTATGTTCCGATCTGTAGCCTTAACCTGCATTTTCCTGTTCCTCGGGGTATTTTCATTTGCCCAGATCCCGAACGGATCATGGCGGGATCACCTTCCATACTCCAACGCAAAAAAAATCGCCGAAATCGGAAGCAAGATATATTGTGCCACCAACGGGGGCATGTTTTCATACAATAAGGCCGATAACAGCCTGCAGCGCTATTCAAAAGTCAATGGTTTATCGGATGTTGACATCAGTACTTTCGGATATTCCGAAGAAACCAAAACGCTACTGGTGGCCTATATGAATGGAAATCTTGATTTGATCCGGAACGACAGCGTCTTTAATTTACCGGATATCAAGATGAAAACCATTACTGGAGATAAGTCCATCAACAACCTGTATTTCAGTCAGGGATATGCGTATCTTGCCTGTAGTTTTGGCGTTGTCCTGGTGGATTTGAACCGAATTGTAATAAAAGACACTTATTTTTTTGGCCCGGGCGGATCGCAGATAAAAGTAAACGACATAACCTCCGATGGGACCTTTCTTTACGCAACAACTCCGGCGGGCATATACAAGGCGGATGTGCACAATCAAAACCTGGTGGACTTTAACGCATGGAGCCGTATGACGGATTTACCCGATAAGGATGCGGAATATAAAAACATTGTTGTTTTTAACGACAAGCTTTTTACGTATTATAAAAACCCGGCAACGAATTTAGATGAGATTATAACCATCGATAATTCGGGATGGAAAAAGTGGGAAAAAAGCTACAGTGATAATTTCATTTACCTTGCCAGGCATCATAATTTTTTAATATTCTCATCGATTTACCGGACGGATATCTATGATGACAAAGAACAACTGGTAAATGTATTTGCTTCTTTTCTTTGCCAGCATGCCATAATGGATGTAAATAATCTAGTATGGTTTGCTGATCCCGAAAAGGGTTTGGGCATACCAGGAGCAAGCGAGAACCGTTATATCGTACCCAATGGTCCCGCCTACAGGGATGTCGGGGATATTGCAGCAAGATCAGGCACTTTATGGGCAGGGGGTGGTACGGATGCGAGCAAATGGTCCAGCAGAGGGGCTTATAATTTTTCAAATGAAAAATGGAGCAGTGTAAATAAGAACACAATGCCCGAACTCGATGGTTTTTTAAATATTTCTCAGGTAGCCATTGATCCCCTGGATACCGGTCATGTGTATGGAGGATCGCTGGGTTACGGAATCGTCGAATTTCAGAACGGAAACCTGGTGGATATCTTTGATGAAACGGATGGAATTCTTGAACCGGTCCCCGGTTATGGACATGGTTTTATTTTTGTTGCCGGCATTAATTTTGATGCATCGGGAAATCTCTGGATTTCGACCACCTTAAGTGATCATCCGGTGTATGAAATAAAAAAGGATAAGACGTGGGAAAAGATGGAATTTGATTTCACCGGTTTTGGAGTTGGAACAAGGGTCGGAGACATTCTTCCCACTTCTTTCAATCAGCAATGGTTATTGATTGAGCGTTACGGAATACTTGTTTTTTCGGTGAACGAAAATGACGGTTCCATGACCGAACGTGTTTTTACGGTTAAAAACCAAATGGGGGACGTGATCGACAGGGTTCATTCCATTGCAGAAGACCGGGACGGAAATATATGGATTGGTACCGGCAAAGGGCCGATCATTTACTATAATCCGGTGAATATCTTTGAGGAAGATGAGATCATCGGATACCAGGTAAAAATACCACGCAACGATGGTACTTTTACTGCGGATATTTTGCTGGCGACTGAAAAAATCACGGCCATTGCCGTGGATGGTGGAAACCGGAAATGGATGGGTACGGAGAACTCGGGGGTTTTTCTTGTTTCGGAAGACGGAACCGAAGAGATCCATCACTTTACAATGAGCAACAGTCCCTTGCCTTCCAATGTTATTACCAGCATTGCCATTAACCATTCCAACGGTGAAGTCTTTTTTGGGACCGACAAGGGTATCATTTCCTTCAAGGGCCAATCCACCGAGGGAAGCGATGATTTTTCAGGCACCTATGTTTTCCCCAATCCGGTAAGGGAAAATTACCAGGGTGATATAACCATAACCGGGCTGGTGGAGGATGTCAATGTAAAAATAACGGACATTAGCGGTAATCTGGTCTTTGAGACCAAAGCCCTTGGAGGTCAGGCAATATGGGATGGAAAAAATTTCAACGGGCAAAAGGTACATACAGGTGTTTACCTTGTATTTTGCTCCAATGAGGATGGCAGCAAAACCTTTGTCACCAAACTCCTGTTCATTCACTAAACCGACAGCCATGCTCATAAAAACCCGGGCCATCGCGCTTCATTATGTGAAATACGGTGAAACCAGCATTATTGCCTGTCTGTATACTGAAAAACTCGGCCGTCTGTCGTGTATGGTTTCATCGGTGCACAAGAAGAATTCCTCTTTCCCGGCATCCTTTTTTCTTCCGCTTACCCTGCTTGAAACGGATTTATACTACAAATCCACCCGGGACGTTCAGCGGATCAAAGAAATGAACTGCCTGATGCACTTCACCGCCATTCCCTTTCGTATTGAAAAAAGCACCATTGCGCTGTTTATTGCTGAACTGCTTTATAAAACCTTAAAGGAAGAGGAAGCGAATCCCTCCCTTTTTACTTTTCTTTTCAATGCAATTCAGCTACTGGACATGAAGGAGGAAGGAAGTCGTAATTTTCACCTGGCCTTTTTATTGCATTATATGAAGTATTTGGGTATTTTTCCCATTCAGCAGGATACGGTAAGGCTGACAGAAGGTCCCCGGGATTTTCTTTTGCCTGTTGATGCCGGGAAAGACGAAAAAGAAGGATTGAACCAGCTTGTGCACTATTCATTGGGTCAGCTGGAGAACATCCGGATTTCCAACAGAACGCGCAGTTTTCTGCTGGACAGGATCCTTGAATTTTATCTTTACCACCTTGACCAGATGGCGGGGATTCGATCCATCCAGGTGCTTAAGGAAGTATTTCACGCATAACCGGATAAACCACAGAAAAATACAGGTATGAACTTTGATTGGCTGTTGCTGGCGAAAAAACTGCAGTCCATTGCAAGGGCCGGACTGACGTATTCAGACAATCCTTATGATATCAACCGTTACGAACAATTGCAGCAGCTGACCGCAGAAATCCTGCACCATTATACCGGCACAGATATGGATAAAATTTCCGATCTAATCCGGTCCGAGAAAGGGTATCTGACGCCTAAAGTGGATGTTAGGGGCGTAATATTCAGGGATGACGAGATTTTGCTGGTACGCGAAAAGGTAGACGGAAACTGGTCTGTTCCGGGAGGATGGGCTGATGTCGGGCTGACTCCGTTTGAGGTGGCAGAAAAAGAAGTTTGGGAAGAAACGGGGCTGACAGTAAAAGCCATACGTTTGCTGGCGGTACTGGATAAAAAATGCCACGATCATCCACCGGATTTGTTCCATGTCTATAAGCTCTTTGTACTCTGTGAAGAAACCGGTGGTGCATTGAGCGGTGGACTTGAAACCAGCGATGCCGGGTTCTTTACCCGGGATAACCTGCCTGCCCTTTCAAAAAACCGCATTACCCGCGAACAAATCGATCTCCTTTTTGAATATAAAAACAATCCGGATAAGGAAACGATATGTGATTAATTCGATACTACTTCAATCCATTTTCCTGCTTTAACAGCATAAATACTGTTGTCATACATGGCCTCGCAAACCACTCCGGGAAGATAAAACCTTCCCAGGTAAGACGCATTCAGGGGAATAACAAAGGTCTTGCTCTGGCCACGGGAAAGCGTAAAATAGGTAAGCACGCGGTCATCCCTGAAATCCTGATAATCCGGTACACTGATTTCCTGCGGTGACTGGAAATCATGGAGACGTGTGTTGCGTATTTCCCACCCGGACGGGAATATTTGCGTCAGAGCCATATCTTTATAATAAGCCGGGGAAGGATTAAACACGGTCACCATGGCCAGAAAATCACTGCCCTGGCTTATCCTCGAAACATCCAGCGGGGATCCGTCCAAATTTCGGTATTCCACCTTCAGGGTCATATTGCTTTCTGAACTTTGTTCGTTTCCGGTTACCGGTATCCCGGTAAGTACAACACGGGCATACAATAGTCCCTGGCCTTTATTTTCGAGTATTATCTTTCCGTTTGTGGCTGTTCTGGGCAGATTCAAATTAACCTTGGATACCGGTTTTAAAGTATTAGCCTGGAGCGTTTTGCCACCGTTTACTTTATAGGAAAAAGCCATGGACTTTGAAGTTCCTGAAACAGCGGCAAATTTAGCCATGGAAGACAAACAGTAAGCTGTGGTCTGAGTGCTCATCCACGATTCTTTGGTAAGCTGCTCTGATATTTTCAGGGCAATAGGAGCTGCTTTTACCCTGTCATTCAATAGGATAAGGGTTTCAAGAATCATGGCCCAGTCCCGTTCGACAGAACCATAGGTGGAGCTGAATCCCGTGTAGGATTTAATTTCCGTACCGGCACGTTGGGTCAGTTGCTTTGCTGTTTCCATCTGGCCGGCTAATGCATAGGCTGCCGCAAGCCTCCACAAGGCCTGCAAGCTGAGCGCTTTCTCTTCCCTGAGCCGGTTCATGGCTCCCATTTCGGGTTCACCGGCCAGTGCAAGTGTAAACAACCGGTATGCCTGTTCAAGATCAAATTGCTGGTATGGATTTTCAGTGGTCCTGTTCCTCCATTGCCGGGCCGCTTTTTTCTGGTATTTCAGCCAGCCGGCTTTAAGTCCTACAGGCAGCGCATACCCCTTCTTTTCGGCTTCCAGCATAAAATGCCCGGCGTACGAACTGCCCCAGTCACTGATGGTATTTTCACCCGGCCAGAAAGCAAATCCGCCGCCTGACAGGAGGAAAGTTTTAAGGCGATCAATCCCTGCCTTGACATTGGAGGTGATCTGGGATTTGAAATTTTCATCCAGTTCCATAATATCCGCCAGATAGAGTTGGGGAAATACGGCAGAAGTAGTTTGCTCAATGCATCCGTGCGGATAGTGTATCAGGTAATGAAGGCGCCGCTCAATATCAATCGGAGGAATCGCAGATACCTCAAGTACGGCCGTATTGGTGCCGGGCATTCCGGGCAAATCAAATTCCGTCTGCCACGATTTCCCCGCATCCATGACTCCGGCACGGAATACGGTAACTTTGGGATTGGAAGGCCTTATATCCAGTTCAATATCATAGGTGGCTGAAAAACTGCCGCTGGTAGCAATCACGGTTACTTTTCCCAACCCTATTTTCAGTGCTGTTTTTAACGAAAATGTCACCACTTTGTCTCCAATCCGGTCAAAAGAAACCGTTTTTGATTTTTCATCCTGTGGAATCAATACATCATTCATTTTAATCTGAACCGTCACATCATGAATGTTTTGTTCCATGGCAAAGACAGAAACAGGAAGTTTGACCTCTTCACCCGGACCAAGTATACGCGGCAATGTGGCCAGCACCATTAAGGGACTTCTTACCGGTATGGTTTTTTCCTGAAAGCCATAGGCTCCGTCGGCACCTGCAATTACCATGGTTCTGACGGAACCAATATAACGCGGCATGGTTAAGGAATGAGTGTTGGTGCGTCCCGGCTGCAGCGAAAAAGGACCTTTATAGATGACAACCGGTTTAAACCGGTTTGCTTTTTCAGTTTCCGGCTGAATTTCTTCCGCATCCCCCCCGATGCTCAGCATGTTTTCAAGCTTACCGCCGTATGCCCCGATTACCTGGTCATACAGATCCCATGTTTTAATTCCCAAAGCCTCACGGGCATAGAAGATGCTCCAGGGATCCGGAGTCTTAAAGCGCGTCAGATCAAGCAATCCATCATCCACAATGGCGAGGGTGTAGGTCATGGCTTTTCTGTTCGCTTCGCTTATTTTAACTGTAAAGTCTTTTTCGGGTTCAAGAACGTCGGGCATTGAGATCTGGGGCTGCAACCGGGTTTCAGGATTTTCAACCAGTACGGGTATCACTCCGTACAGCCTTATCGGCATATCATTGACCGTATTGCTGTGCGGCTGGATAAGCATGACATGCACATAGACATTGGGGGCCATTTCGGACGTCACGGCAAAGGAATACCGTGTTTCCTTGCCCGTTGCTTCAATCCATTCCGAATGAAGAATGGAAGATCCCGATTCAATGCTTACCAGGGCACGTCCCTGGTTGCTGGTGGGAATAATTATTTCAGCCTTTTCACCCACGGTATACGTAGTTTTATCGGAATTGAAGGTAAGCATGGAAGCCGCCTGGGGATCATCCCGAAGAGGCCTTCCGGCCCATCCCGGCCAGTCAATGTACACTATTTTACCGGCGGCATGGCCACTGGCAGGATCGAGCACACGAATAAAAAATCTTCCCCATTCCGGCCTGTTTATTTGGAAACTGAATCTTCCCTTGCCGTTGGTGGTGGCAACTTTTTTGGAAACGAGGGGATGATTGTAATTGTTTCCGATATATTCTGCCAGATTGTCGGGGGAACTTTCCCACCATGATCGCCAGTTAATTTTATAAATGCTGACCTCAAGAATGCCACGATTAACAGGATTCCCGTCATTATCTACCGTCACCACATCAACCCATTGTGCGGTATCGGTAAGCAACATACCGCGTTTGTCCCCTTCCGGTGTTTTTATGCCGACATAGGAGCTGTAAGGGGAATAGGGAAGAGAAAAAAAGTCGGTGCTGAAATCACCGCTTTCTTCAAAAACCCGGGTTACCAGATTGGCTTTCAGCATACCCGGAGCCCTCTGGTCGACCGATAAATCAGCAGAAATCCGTGCTTTGCCCTGCTCGTCAATTCTACCATCAAAGATGGTCTGTTCCTCGGAAGTGAAGGTCCTTGAAGGATCAGTGAATTTATACTCAGGATATTTTCTGAAAGTAGTTTCATTCTGTGTTAATGTCACATCCACTTTTGCTTTCAGGTTTCTGGCCGGAGCGCCATGGAGCCAGGTCACCGCAAGATCGCCAAAAAGGGCTTTATCATTCACGGTAATCTTGTCGACCCCGAAACCGATAGCAATTTTCAGCCGGTTAGGTTTTATGGTTTCTATTTTAATCGTTTTGCCGAACTCGGTTCCCCCTACCTTGATCCGCGCATTCCAATAACCCGTTGGGACATCCGGACGGGTAGGGACGGCAAAGGAGTAGAAACCATTTGAACCTGTTCTTTTGGTAATACGAGTATATATTTGTCCCTGAGGATTATATAATTCGAAAATCACCGGATGATTGTCCGGAAGGGATTTTTGTTTATCTTCCAGGAGGAAAGTCAGGAACAACGTATCTCCCGGCCTCCAAACCCCTCTTTCTCCGTAAATAAATCCTTTCAGTCCTTTTTGCACAACCTGTCCGGATACATCAAACTGGCTGAGGGATAAAGAAGAACCGTCGTCAAGCCTGAGATAGCCTCGCTGGTTGTCTTTTTTGGCGATTAAAAGAAAGGGTTTTTCATCGCATTTCAGGAATCCCATTCCGTCATTGTCTGTGACGGCATTGGCTACAGGTTGCTGCTGAAAGTTATAGAGGGTTATTTCGGCACCGGCTATTGCCTTTGTGGTCACAAGATTGGTAACGGAAACCAGCAGGGAATTTCCAATACCGCCTTTGGCAATAATCCCGAGATCCGAAGCCAGAATATTCCTTGCCACAAAACGGTTTTGGGAATAATACGATTGGGAGCAAGGATTATCCCTTTCCTCCCAGTTATAATCTTCATAGAAATCCCCGTCGTAATAATACTCATCGTAATAGTCCTCATACGAATCCCAGTAGCTGACTTCTGCATCCTCCAATTCATCCTGATTTTCGCCGGAGTCCTCCTCCTCTTCATCCATTGTACCTTCGCACGGATAAACGGAATAGCTTTTTCTGAACTGTATTTCAATGCGGTAAATCGAACCCGGATCGGGTTGTATGAAGCGGGCCAGATCAAGATAAAAAACATTCCAGTTTCCCAGATCCACCGGCTTTTGGGTCAGCACTACTTTTTCCTTATGGATAAGCCGGCCGGCCCTTTTCAGCTGATTATTCCCTTCCAGCTGGTTTACCTGCAGGAAGTGACCGATGTTGTTTTCGAAGATTTTAATGATTCTTACATCTACGGCATTCAGATTGACTGCCTCAAAAGGAAATATCAGGCCTTTTGAACCCGGTAAAATTACGCCTTTGCCAGCCAGCCGGACGGCTGGTTTTGGGATCTCAAACGCAATTTCCCCGGAAAAATCTTCCTTCATTTCGTATCCCTGAATGTTCTGGATTCCTTTCCGGATGACCAATTTGACATTGCCGCCCTGCCGGACGGCCGGATATGCCCTGATGGAATTTCCGTCAATATGGTAAGTCAGGGATGTATAATTCTCAAGGTAAATCAGCCCCTCCAGGTTCTGCCCCTTCTTCACCGGATCGGAGAAACGGATCTGCATGAACTGGTCCGGCTGATGGGTGACTTTCACATCCATGACCTTGAAATCACCCAGGGCAGGCATTTCGAGCTCCTGTTTCCCTTTGCTGCTGAACCCAATGGCAGAACCGTCCCAGCTGATTTCCAGGACTTCTGCCTTTTCCGAGCGCCTGACGCTGTCGATCGTAAAAGCGAAGGTTCTGCTATCCAGCGGGGATGCCCATTTGATGGAAAACGTCTTGTCCGATTGCCGGGCAGAAATGATTTTCATAAGATTATCTAAATCAATCACATCAGCGGCTATAAGTGAACCTTTTATTTTATTCCATTCCAGGTTATCGCTGGAATAGGATTCGAATCCATCAATGGATACCGTAAAAGATTGCGGGACAACCGAAAACTGAAATTCAAAAGTTTTCAATGCGGAAGGTACATTCATTACCCTGGAAAGAAAAAACCTGGCCTTATAGGTTTCACCGGATTTAAGATTTTCATCGGGCCTGAATTCAATGGTTCTTTTGTCTATCCAGAAGACATTTCCTTTAATAGCGGGTTTGAAATCAAACAATTCCGTTTCATAGGCTGCGTTAAGTTCAACCGGCGCAGGGCAATCTTCAGCAAGGATAACCTGAATGACTGACTCCGAGGAAATAGTGCCCGAAGTGAAAGCGGTAATTTTTTCAGTAAAGGCGGGATCGATCACAAACGGCTTATCGCTTTTCTTTTTGCACTGTACCAGGGAAAAAAATACAAGGATAATAGCCATACCCTTTAAAAGGGAACCGATAGGCAGGGATTTTCTCATGGTAAAAGAATTAGTGGATTGATTTTCGGATGGCCTTAAAGTACAAAATTTCAGCAAAATGACAAGATATTCTGCCCCGAATAATGCGATTTCTTCACCATCCTGCGGAACGACAGGCGCCGATCAGCATTTCAAGTCCTTTGCCAACGGTATTGTCAAGGTCTTCGAATTTGGGATCCGGGTCGTTTCCGGTGTACAGGATGCCGATCAGAAGTTTCCTTTTCTGCTTGCCGAGTTCTTCATATAAAGAGGGCTTTCGCATGCGGTAGATTTCTTTTAACTTCCTTTTGATGCAATTCCGAACCACTGCGCTTTTAAATCTTTTG
>JAGDMB010000250.1 GCA_017860375.1 Bacteroidota bacterium
CATTCGGGTGTTACAAAGTTTCTAAATCGGGGTATAAAGGCAGGTACGTTCTCTGACCAGTCTGTATATATTTTGCCGAATTTCCTTCTCAGAAATTGTTCTTCAGCGAACATGATCCTTTCATAATAAATCCAGAAGAAAAAGATGAAGGCAACGATGAACCAGAAATTTCCGGTCAGCAATCCGGGTCCCAGCCACAGGAAAAAATTACCCAGGTACAGCGGGTGCCGCACGATCGAATAGATGCCAGTCGTATTAAGGGTTTCCGCCACCTGTTCGGTTACATTCCGGCCCGATGTATTCCGGGGTGTGTGACCAACGGTATATATTCTGATTCCCAAGCCAATAAGACTGACCAGCAGGCACACATATTCATATGGACGTTTCCATGGAGTTTCTTCAAGATAAAAAGTGCCGGGTATGTATTTTGTCCGGAGGTACAGAAATGCGCCAATAATTAAAATGAAAAGGGGAAGGATTCCCCGGTAACGGAAAAGCCATATTCCCTGTTTTTCAAGTTCTTCCTGCAATGCCATGGTACAGATAGGTTTTGTTATTCGTATTTTTTCCTCAATCCGGGGCACAAATGTACGTATTTTATCCAAATGCCGGCTATTTTCACTCCGGATGCAGCCGCAATCGTTTATGGTGAGGGATCAGAACTCTGCTTTCCAGGTGATCATCGGAAAAAAGCCGATCTGAAAGACCTCTTTTAATTCACCGGTGCCGGGATCAAATTTCTGCAGCAGGATATTCTTATGGCTTGTAATGTTCTGAAGATCGATCGCAATTTCCTGGCTGAATCTTTTGTAATTGACACGATAGCCAAGCCTGCAGTCAAACCGGAGAAAATTGCTGTATTTGGTTTCATAGGCATGGTCCCAGTCGTACACTGCGTAACCGGCCTGCATTGATTTTTCAATATCAACAGGAACGTATCGCTTGCCACCGGCCAGTACCACTTTTGCATTCAATGTCAGTATGCGATTTTTCGCCAGCTGATATTCGTATCCGGCCAGCATATTCAGTACTGCATTCCCGTTGAATGCTGTATTACGCCATACGCCATCGGCACCTCGGTATTTCGAGTCAAATACCGACAGGGTGACCAGCCAGTAATAATTGTGACTGAAGAATTTTTCAACCGTGAACTCGATGCCGGTATTATACCCATCGCCTTCATTCACAAGGCTGTCCACCAGGGGAAGAAAGTAATTATCCCCTGCATTCAGCATCGAGAACTGACCGAATCCGTTTTCCCTTACCGGTATGGCATATAACCACTGGTAGTAGATTTCAGTTTTAATGCGCGAATTTTCTTTCACCAGTTTATCATAGCCAATCACCACATGTGCGCTTCGCGAGAAGCCAAGTCCGAGGTTGGTCAGGAGAGCCTCTCCGGTGCTCAGTTCTGTCTGGTAAAAATAAACAACCTTTGGCTGTAACTGGCTGTGCAAGCCGAATCCCATGCTTACGGTCTGGTTATGCCGCAGGTGGTATTGTAAGCCTCCTCGCGGTTCAAGTGTATGGGATTGGTTGAGTGCAAAATATTGAAACCGCAGTCCTGAATAAAGTTCCAATACCTCCGACGGCTGGTAGTGCCATTGCATAAAGGAACTCCAAAGGCTCATATTCTCCTGCACATCGGTTGAATGGATATAGTCTGTGTTTCGGAATGCACTGTCAACATAATCAATGACAAATAGATCCGCTATAAATCCTGCATCGAAGATATGTTTCACATTTATCTTTTTCCGAAAGGCCAGCGATAGCGTATATTTTGTTTCTTCCGACTTTCCCCCGCTTTGGGTAAAAAGATCCGGAGCCTGAACCGAAAAGGTGTCTGTCTTGCCTGTGTTACCCGCCAGTTGCCATGAGACAATCGTTTTTAGGCTGGTATGGGGATCAAAAAAATAGTGATGCGTTAATGCCAGTACGCCTGTATTTGCTCCGCTGCTGATGTTTTCCCCTGCATCACTGTAGGTCCATTCTGATTGTTTCTTTTCGGAATCGAAAATGTCGATGTAGCTTTTTCCCCATAAGCCCAGCAAGGAGAACCGGCCCGCCTTTTCCGTCGGAATATCAATTTTAAAGGTCAGATCCTGATACCGTGGTTTGTAATCCAGCAGGCCGATCTGCCCGAGCAGGTCGAGCATCGAATAGCGATAGGCTGCCAGGTAGGAGGAGCGGGTATTCTTTTTCAGAAAACCTTCCGTGCCCAGTTCAAAGCCGTTCCATCCAATCTGTGCCCAGTATTCCCGTTTATAGATATTTCCGGTGCGCATGCGAAGATCGAATGCACCGGCAAGGGCATTTCCATATTCAGCCGGAAAAGCACCGGTAAAAAAATCGGAATTGGTAAGCACGTTATTGTTAAGGATAGTAACCGGACCCGCTGTTGTTCCCATAGTCCCGAAATGATTCGGATTGGGGATGTCAACGCCGTCAAGCCGCCAAAGCAAGCCCATAGGTGAATTTCCCCGTATGATGATATCATTCCGTTGCAGGCTGGGAGCCAGCACCCCGGCAAAATTGGCAGCCATACGGGCCGGATCACCGAAGCTCCCTGCATATTTATACGTTTCTTCAGTGGAAAAGGAGCGGGCGCTTATCATGGCCATTTTATGCAGGGGCTGATCTTTCCGGATCTTCGCACGGATGATCACTTCCTCCGATGCAATCACCTTTTCTTCCATTTCAACCTCGATGGTTGTCTCGTTCCCTGAAGAAATTAATATATCACTTAGTATTACATCATAGTAACCCACGAAGGATACCTTTATCCGCGCTCTTCCGAGGGAAACCCCGCTCAGGTGAAAGTTTCCGTTTGCATCGGCAATGGTTCCGGCAACCGGATCCGTTCCCGGAATGCTGACAAAGGCACCGGCCAGGGGATATTGGGTGATTTTGTCCCTTACGGTTCCGCTGATGCTGCTGAATTGCTGCGCCTGTATGAATACATACTGAGAAATCAGAAGGGCTGATAGCAACAGAAGGTTTCGCATATTCCGTTCCGGAATAAAAGTCACAAACACACAGAGATGCCGCACACAAATCCACCCACCCATCTGGACTCACGGTGAGAATTGGATTAGAAAAAAGTGGGATTTCCAATTAAAATTATTCTATTTCTGTCAGAATAAAAAATAGTTATGGGCATTATAAGCGAGAGAGAAAGAGAATTGGAGATTCAGTGTGCGATAAACGGGGGGATAAACATGTCATTTGCCACACGAGGAAACCGGGCGACGGGTTAACGCGCTCTGCAAATCAAACATAGAATTGCACCCTTTCTATCGCTTACCGCTTACCGTTTTCTCCGCCAGCAGCATGGCATTGTATGCATTCACGGTTCCACCGCTCAGGGATAAACGTTTGAATTTTACCATTTTGTTTTTCTTCCCTTCATCGGTGGGATAGTGTACCTTGAGTTTCTCATAACGGGTAACCGATTGCAGGAGGATATCCTTTATTTCAGAAGCGTTAAGTTCAGGATAATAGGACCATACCAGGGCAGCCACGCCCGAAACGACGGGACCGGAAAAGCTCGTTCCGCTGCCTGAATTGTATTTGTTTTCCGGGTAAAGGGAAACCATGTCCACTCCGGGTGCAAACAGATCTACATTTTTCCGGCCGTAATTGGAAAAATCGGCAACAAAAAAATCATCGCGGTTTTCAGCCGTGGCACCCACGGTAATAAAATTGGGGGCTACGGTCCCGTCAATGAAAGCTCTTGAAGGATACTGCACCGTTTTGTCTATGTTGCTGGCATCGTTGCCGGCGGAATGGACCACCAGCACATTATTTTTTTCTGCGTACCGCAACGCCTCATCCACAAATTTCTTATCCGGCGAGAAGCTCTTGCCAAAACTCATGTTGATTATATTTGCGCCGTTATCCACTGCATACCGGATGGCCAGGGCAATATCCTTATCGTATTCGTCACCGTCGGGAACGGCACGCAGGACCATTATTTCAGTGTTATCCGCAATGCCGTTAATACCTTCTCCGTTGTTCCTTGCGGCTGCAATAATGCCGGAAACGAATGTTCCATGCTCCGGCGCGGGGCCTGCCACATCATTGTTTCCATAGTCTGTATCCAGGATATCTGCAGGGTCATCGGAAAGAATGGCGCGATAGTTCATTTCCGGATTCAGCTTCTTGTTCAGAAGATCATCGTTATGCTTCCTGTAATCCCTGATTGCTTCAGGTGTCAGGTCGTTGCTGTAAAAATAGGTAAGGATGGTGACGGCATTCTGAACGGAGTCGTTGCCGGTTACCAGGGTGTCGAGATCACTCAGGGTGAGGGTATCTTTACCCAGGTAGGTTTTTACGGTTACGGCTGCTTCGTCAAATGCATTTTCAAAAAAATCGATGTATTCTTTTTCCTCCTCGGCTTTCTTAAGTTCCTCCTGGTATTTCCTCCTGCTGGCAAGGTAATATTTGAAATCGTTTTGTCCGGCAGGGGGAAGTTCATGAATTGAATTAATATCCCGGTAGAGAGAATCGTATTTTTTATAGATCCTTACGTATTCATAATTCTCGTAGTGAACATTTTCGCCTGCAGGATT
>JAGDMB010000251.1 GCA_017860375.1 Bacteroidota bacterium
GCATTCAGCTCCACGATCTTTACGATTGTACTCACCGCCTTTTCCATTGACTGAACCGGAATGAATTCATACCGGCTATGAAGGTTATGCGCCCCCGTAAACAGGTTGGGGCAGGGTAAGCCCATATAGGATAACCTCGCTCCGTCTGTCCCACCCCTCACAGGCACAATCCGGGGAACAACACCGACGGCCTTCATGGCTTCGATGGCCAGGTCGACAATCGAAAATACCGGCTCGATTTTTTCTTTCATGTTGTAGTACTGATCTACCATGATCAGCTTAACGGTGCGCTGGCCATATTTCAGGTTGAGGTGGTCGACGATCTTGATAAGCAGCTCCTTTTTCCGGTCGAACCGGTTTTTATCGTGGTCGCGCAGGATATAATTCATCGATGTACTTTCCACGGAACCCGTCAGTTCGGCCAGGTGATAAAACCCTTCGTAGTTTTCGGTATGTTCGGGGGTTTCAAAGGAAGGGAGCATGCTGTTGAGTTCCATGGCAATAAGCATGGAGTTTTTCATCCGGTTCTTGGCCGACCCCGGATGCACGTTCAGCCCCTGTATGGTAATTTTTGCCTTGGCAGCATTGAAGTTTTCATATTGTATCTCCCCTATTCCGCCTCCGTCAATGGTATAGGCAAAATCAGCACTGAATTTCTTTACGTCGAACCGGTCAGCGCCCCGCCCGATCTCTTCATCGGGAGTAAAAGCAATGCGCACCTTGCCGCGTTTGATTTCCGGATGCCCGATAAGGTATTCCATGGCGGTGATTATTTCGGCCACACCGGCTTTGTCGTCGGCCCCCAGGTTTGACTGCCCGTCTGTTACCACAAGGGTTTGTCCCATATAACTGTTGAGTACCGGAAATTCAAGCGGAGAAAGCACCATATTGTTTTTATCGTTCAGCACAACGGGTTTGCCATATCGCAGCTCCACTACCTGCGGATGAATGCCGTTTATCTTCAGGTCAGGGGATATATCGAGATGGGCGATAAATCCCACCACCGGAATATTTTCGTTTGTATTGGCCGGAAGGGTTGCCATCAGATACCCATTGTCATCCACGCGGGTATCGTCCAATCCAAGTTTCAGGAGTTCATCCGCCAGCATATTGGCAAATTCAAGCTGTGCAACCGTAGTGGGAGATGTTTTGGAATTTTCATCCGGCTGTGTGTTGATTCGGGCATAACGGATAAATCGATCCACGAGGTTTTCCATAATCGTTTAAGTTTACTGATTTAAAATAAAATCAATGACAGGCCAAGTAATCCTTGAAAATGCCAGTCTGCCATAGTGGTTTTAAAAATACGAAAAAAAAGGAAACATCCTGAACTGCCTTCTAAATTATAGTTTTTTCATAATGGCGAGCCGATTTTATCCCTATTTTTGAGAAACCCGTTCCCCATGCTTTTCATCCTCAGTAATAATGACGATCCCTATTTCAACCTGGCTGCCGAGGAGTATCTGCTCCGGGACCATACCGAGGATTTTTTCATGTTGTGGATCTCAAAACCTGCGGTGATAGCCGGAAAACATCAGAATACCCTGGCCGAGATCAGTCCGCGCTTTGTCCATGATAACGCGATTCTTGTTGCACGCCGCTTATCGGGTGGCGGGACCGTATACCATGACCGGGGAAACCTGAATTTCACCTTTATCACCCGCGAACAGCCAGGCAAACTTGTTGATTTTGCTCGCTATGCTTCGCCGGTGGTCGGTTTTCTTGAAGAAAACGGTATTCAGGCAGTCTTTGGCGGAAAAAACGACATTCTTGCAGGAGGGTATAAAATATCAGGAAATGCAGGCCATGTATACAAAAATCGTGTACTGCATCACGGCACGCTGCTGTTCGACGCGAACCTCGACAACCTCCGGTCGGCACTTTCCGCAAATACCCAGAGATACAGCAGCAGGGCGGTTCCGTCAAACCGGGCACGTGTAGCCAATATTGCGGATCTTCTTGGCCGCCGTGTTTCAACGGAGGAATTCTCATTCCGGCTGTTTGATTATATCCGTAACCGGTATAAAGGGGATAACTGTTCACTGAGTCCCGGGGAAATGGGAAGGATCGGGCAACTGGCAGTCAATAAATACGCGGACTGGGACTGGATCTATGGTTACTCACCGGAGTACCGGTTTGATAATGAGTTTGCCCTTGACGGACGGGGTATAAAAATCAGTTTTGCCGTTCAGAAAGGGATCATTTCCGGTTTTGAAATGCGCTCAGACTGGTTACCGTCCATGGTATGTTCGGCCATGGCGCAGCGTCTGAACGGATGCCGGCACAGCTGGTCCGCTCTTCTGACGGTACTGCAACCGTTGAAACTTCCGGGTATCGCTCTGCCGAATACGGCGGAAATGATAATGCCAAATTTGTTTTAAAGGATTTACATCCCTCCGCTTTTCTTCAGCGAAGCGTCAGGGTCGGCAGATACCGGCATTTCCTCGGGAGGTTCAGGACCATATGCAATGCCCTTGATATAATACCCCGGATATTCGCCGTATCCTCCCGTTGTTTGCTTGTGGGTGACCAGAATTATGGTACCCTTGAGGTTAACCGCTTTTTTCTTCAGTTTGATAATCGCACCCTTTTTGGCAGCAGAAGGACTGCGGGCGCTGGAGGGTGATCGGGCATCTATTTCCCCCAGTTTAAAAAGGTCAGCGACTTCCTTTTTATCTTCCGTAATCCAGACGGCTTCCCAGTTGCTTTCATCGAATACCTCAAAAGCAGCCTCGTTAAGAACTTCAAGCCTGCCGTTTTTGTATATTATTTTATGGACTTCCTTTCTTTCGATGGTAAACTCATCCGGTTTCCCGGGGATGGTAAAACTGACATAGGTGGGAGTCACGGTGGTCACATCGACCGGCAGTACCGATCCATTGAGTTTAAAAATCGTATCCACGGGCAGGCTTTTCTTTGTGGTCGTCTGCCCGAATAATCCGGTTGCCAGGAACAAAAGAACAACTATTGTCAACGCTCTCATCATCACACGCTGTTTTTTATGCAAGTTAAAAACATTTCCATTAATAGTCTATCAAAAACTGTTCCTTTTTATATACAGAGGAAGGAAAAACCGGAGGAATACTTTCGAAAAACATTCATTAAGAGATAATTGGCGATGAGCAATCGGTGTCCGGGGTTCAGCATCCGGCGACCGGCAACCGGTGTCCGGCGTCCAGTGTTCGGCGTCCGGCGTTCAGCTTCCGGCATACGGCGTCCGGCGTTCAGCGTTCAGCATCCGGCGACCGGCAACCGGTGTCCGGCGTCCAGTGTTCGGCGTCCGGCGTTCAGCGTCCGGTGTTCTGCGTTCGGCGTCCGGCGTTCAGCATGCAGCAACACATTTTTCTCCGATTCCCCATTGTCAATTCAATATTGCCATTATTTTTGTCGGAAGATTTAAAAACCCATCATCCACCGGGATACAGATTTTTAGGTTTTCACCATGAAAAAGACCCTCGTGTCGGCTCTGATCACCTTTTCCGTCTGGCTTTTTTTTATTGCGACCCTGGTGCCCTTGTTCCTGATCTATTTGCTGGTTTGGATATTTACCGCGCCGTTCGACCGCAGGCTGAGTTTATGTCATCAATATGTATCCGCATGGGCAGGTTTATACGTTCACATCAATCCATGGTGGAAAGTGACGATAGAAAACCGATTCAGGCTGGTGCCGGGTCAGGTTTATATTATCCTTTCGAATCACCAGTCGGTGCTGGATGTACTTGCCTTTTATCAACTTCGTTTTCCATTCCGCTGGATCGCAAAGCAGGAAATTTTCCGGTTACCGGTACTGGGGTGGGTATTGTTTCTCAACGGGGATATTCCGGTTATCCGGGGGGATAAAGAAAGTGCAGAAAGGATGGTTGAACGTGCGGTAAAGACTCTGAGGGAAGGCAACTCCATTCTGATCTTTCCGGAAGGTACGAGGTCGGCTGACGGTACGGTAGGTGATTTCAAGGAAGGAGCTTTCCGGATTGCCCTTGAGTCAAAGGCAGCCATGCTGCCTGTAGTTATTGACGGGGCGTACGATGCATTGCCGAAACATGAATTCCTGTTCCGCGGGAAAAAGCATATTGTAGTAAGAATACTGGATGTTATTAAACCAGAAGACTATGATTCCTATCCCCTTCCGATGCTTTTAAAAAAAACCGAGAAGTTTATGGCAGAGGAGCACCTGCGGCTCAGAAATGAAAACATCCTTCTGCACCATGAATGACCGCAGGACATACTACCAGCAACGGTTACCCGATCTGCACAAGGATCTGACAGCGGTGCAGCGAAAACTTACAAGGATTTCTCTGGGCCGGCTGGTATGCTTTACAGCCATTATTGTTATGCTATTTCTTTATAGCAGGACTGGTCCCGTGCCGTTCTATTCCATTACGGTACTTCTGGCTTGTGCATTTGGCTATCTCGTTAAAAAGCATGTACGGGTTTCCGAACGGAAAAAGCATATACAGCAGCTGATTGCCATCCACGACCGCGAGATCCGCATTCTGTCCTACCGCTTTGAACAGGAAGATCCCGGATCGGAATTCATGGATATCCATCACCCG
>JAGDMB010000040.1 GCA_017860375.1 Bacteroidota bacterium
AATATCCCTGGCGTACTGGAGGATCTGTCCATCCTCGCCAAGGCTGGCTATCTTCAGGTCGAAGGGTATGCCGCTTTGCTGCGTCCCCTCGATGTCTCCCGGTCCCCTCAGCTTCATATCCATTTCGGCTATGACAAAGCCATCGATTGTGTTTACCATCGTCTCAATCCTTTTCCGCGCTTCCACCGTTTGTTTGTGGGAAGTCATCAGGATGCAGTAGCTCTGGTCGGCACCCCTTCCCACGCGGCCCCTTAGTTGGTGCAGCTGCGACAGGCCAAAGCGCTCGGCGCTTTCGATCACCATGACCGACGCGTTCGGAATATCGACTCCCACTTCAATTACGGTGGTGGCCACCATGATATGGGCTTTCCCCTGCTGAAAGTATTTCATCGATGCATCCTTATCCTCTGTCTTCAGCTGGCCGTGCACGCATACCACCAGGTACTGCGGGGGAGGGAATGCCCTCACCATGGCTTCGTATCCCGCCTCGAGTGCGATATAATCAAGTTTTTCGGATTCCTTTATCAGCGGGTATACCACATAGATCTGCCTCCCCAGCCGGATTTGTTCGCGCAGGAAGCCAAACATCACAAGCCTTTTGGATTCGGAATAATGGAGGGTTTTTATGGGTTTTCGTCCCGGCGGCAATTCGTCAATGACTGAAATATCCAGATCGCCGTAAAGCGTCATGGCAAGGGTACGCGGGATGGGCGTGGCTGTCATCACCAGCACGTGGGGTGGATCCTCGTTCTTTTGCCGCAGGCGGGCACGTTGGGCCACGCCAAACCGGTGCTGTTCGTCAATCACAACCAACCCAAGGTTTTTGAATTGAACCGGATCCTCCAGCAGGGCATGGGTCCCGATCAGTATCTGCAGGTCGCCGGCAGCAAGTTCGGCAAACAATGCGGTTCTTTCCGCCTTTTTTGTAGAACCGGTCAATAATTTCACATTGACGGAAAGACCTTCAAGAAAATTCGAAATTGTTGCAAAGTGCTGGTTGGCCAGGATCTCAGTGGGTGCCATCAGGCATGCCTGGTATCCGTTGTCAAGGGCGATCAGCATGGCCATCACTGCCACCAGCGTCTTTCCGCTTCCCACATCTCCCTGCAGCAAGCGGTTCATCTGGCGTCCCGATCCCAGGTCTTTGCGGATCTCCCGTATCACCCTCTTCTGGGCTTCCGTGAGCTCAAATGTCAGCTTTTTATGGTAAAAGTCATTCACGTAATCCCCCACCCGGGCAAATACATGACCTTTTATAGTTTGTTGCTGGCGGTTCTTTTGCCGCAGGATGTTCAACTGGATATAAAAAAGTTCCTCGAACTTAAGCCGGTAGGTGGCCTTTTTCAGCTGGTCCTGACCGGTCGGGAAGTGCAGGGCATAAAGGGCTTCGTTAATATCCGGAAAGTTCAGCCTGCGGATCAGGTAAGAGGGCAGGGTCTCTTCCATTTTTCCGATATGCTGAAACAATCCTGCAATCAACCTCTGGAAGGTTTTCGATGTGATGAAACTGTTTTTCAGCTTTTCGGTACTGCTGTATTGGGGTTGCAATTTTCCTGAAAAAGTCAGCTCAGTGGTTTCCACCGGATCGACTTCGGGATGGGCAATTGTGATTCGGTTGTTATAAAGGGAAGGTCGTCCGAAGACGATGTATTCCTTTCCGGCTTCGATGTTTTTGGATACCCAGCTTATTCCCTGGAACCACACCAGTTCCATTGTTCCTGTGTCATCGGTAAACCGGGCGACAAGCCTCTGCCTGTATTTTGCTCCTTCGGTGCGGACTCCGGTAATCCGGCCTTTAAGCTGGATGAACGCGATGCTTGTATTAATTTCTTTGACGGTATAAAACTTCGAGCGGTCGATGTATTTATAGGGGAAAAAATACAAAAGGTCACGGAAGGTCAGAATGTTCAGTTCCTTTCCCAGCATCTCAGCCCGCTTGGGACCAACCCCTTTCAGGTACTGAATACCGGTTTCCAGGAAATCACGGCTTTCTGCTTTACCGGTCGCGGCGTCGGGTATGTTTCTATCCATGGACTGGATTACGAAAATTCGATTAAAAACCGAAGATAAGCAATGAAATTCAGGTAGTAAAAAGTTTTTTTCAATAGGGTAACATGGACAACGAAAAGGGTATTTGTTATTTTTACATGCCTTACAGAAATCTGAAAACAAGTTCTGGTGGAGAAAGCAGACATACAAAAAATGATTCATCCCACCGGTCTGATGATTGCCTGGATGCGGTATTTCTTTGCAGCCCGTCATCGCAAAGGCCACGGTGTTCATTCCCCCTTTGTATTTGATTTCATCACATCGGTGCTGAGAGACAACACACGGTATGATGCATACGGTATTACGGAGAAATACAGAAAATCCCTTTTAAAAAACAGATCGCGGATCGCCGTTACCGATTTCGGGGCCGGTTCGAGGGTTGATCATACCCGGATGCGGTCGGTGGCTCACATTGCCCGGCATACAGCCGTGAACCGAAAATTCGGCCGGTTGCTGTACCGGATCGCACAGCACTATAAGCCGGAGCGGATTATAGAGCTGGGCACATCACTGGGCATTGGCACACATTATCTGGCGCTTGGAAATCCCGATGCAGCCGTAATTTCAATAGAGGCAGATCCGGTGCTTGCGGCTATTGCATCAGAGAATCTGCTCAACCATCGGATAATGAATACAAGGGTGATACACGACACCTTTGATCATGTGCTTCCCTCATTATTACCGTCATCGCCAGGCAAAACATTTGTCTTTATCGATGGTAACCACAGCAAGTCGGCCACCCTGAAGTATGCGGATTTTTTTCTCTCATCGCTTCCGGACGACAGCCTCATCGTGCTGGATGATATTAACTGGTCAGAGGGTATGAGGCTGGCCTGGAAGGAAATCCGGGGAAACAAAAAAAGTGCGCTTACCGTTGATCTTTTTCGCATGGGCATTGTTTTTCTGAAGCGCGATTTTTTTAAAGAGAATTATAGAATAAGGTTTTAGTTGTTTGGTGAAGAATATTACTTTTATACAAAATTTCAAACCCCGTCCATGGAAAAGATCATAACGTTAAAGGATATTGTAAAGAATTATTTTCTGGGCACGCAGGTCGTTCCGGCTCTCCGGTCCATTTCGCTGGACATCGGAAGGAACGAATACGTCGCCATCATGGGCCCGTCGGGTTCGGGAAAATCAACATTGATGAACCTTATAGGCTGTCTCGATACCACCACTTCCGGAACCTATATCCTGAACCAGAAAGATGTAAGCAAACTCGATGACAACCAGCTGGCGGATATCCGGAACAAAGAGATCGGATTTGTTTTTCAAACCTTTAACCTTCTGCCCCGCTACACAGCGGTTGAGAACGTGATGCTGCCGCTGGTATATGCCGGTTTCTCTAAAAACGAGAGGCTGGAAAGGGCAAAGGAAATGCTGGTCACGGTTGGCCTCGAAGACCGTATGGAACACCGTCCCAACGAGTTGTCCGGCGGTCAGCGTCAACGGGTCGCCCTGGCCAGGGCCATGATCAATCATCCTTCCATCATCCTGGCCGACGAGCCGACCGGTAATCTCGATTCCAAAACTTCCGAAGACATCATGCTTCTGTTTGACGAGATCCACCAGCGTGGCAATACCATTATTCTGGTGACCCACGAGGAAAGCATTGCCCGTCATGCTCACCGGAACATCCGGTTACTCGATGGCCATATTGAATACGACCGGATCATAGAACAAACCATGATCGTCAACAACTAACCGGTTCAGCGGTTATGAAAATATATACCCGTTCGGGCGATAACGGAACCACCTCACTGGTAGGGGGTAAAAGAGTATCCAAATCAAATCTTCGCATTGAAGCCTATGGCACGGTGGATGAACTGATATGCCATATTGGCCTGTTGCGCGATCAGGTCTTACCGGAAAACTACCGGCAATGGCTGATCCGGATACAGGACCGGTTAATGGTCTGTGCGGCAATCCTGGCATCGGACTGTGAGGACTGCCGGGTGAAAATTCCCGAAATAAATTCCTCCGATATACAGGGGCTTGAAGATGCCATCGATACCATGGAGAAGGAGTTGCCTGCACTGACGTCCTTTGTTCTTCCCGGGGGTCATACCGTAAGTTCTTTCGCGCATATAGCCCGCACGGTGTGCCGGAGAGCAGAGCGAAGAATTGTTGACCTGTCCGCGAAACATTTTGTGCCCGATAACGTATTGCAGTATATTAACCGGTTGTCGGATTTTTTATTTGTATTTTCCAGGAAATTACTTATTGATAATCAAGGAATTGAGTTAAAATGGAACAATGGTGCATAGTTTAACTATATTTTTCTATATTTGCACGATTTTTGAAAAAAGACCGTACTTAAACTAAACCAAATTATGTATTGGACACTGGAATTAGCTTCAAAACTCGAGGATGCTCCCTGGCCGGCAACCAAAGAGGAACTAATTGACTTTGCAATACGATCCGGTGCACCCCTCGAAGTCATTGAAAACCTTCAGGAAATGGAAGACGAGGGTGAGATTTATGAAAGTATTGAAGATATCTGGCCTGATTATCCAAGCAAGGATGACTTCTTCTTCAATGAGGATGAATATTAGAACCTGTCCTTGTCATAGGCAGGATTCGAAACACTAATCTCCCATTCTCACTTTCAGCCGTTTATCCTGCATTCCCTGTTTCTGAATTTCCGGTTCTTCTTTCCAGATAAATATATCCTCCTGTTTCAGCGGTCGTGCCTCCACCTGCCAATGGAAATCCTTTAAAAGCAGTTCTTCTTTCGGCGCCAGTTCCAGCGGATAAAGAACGGCCGAGGGTTGTTTTAAAAACCGGATCTCTTCGAGCTTTTTGTTGGTCATGAAGATGACCAGGTCGGAGCTTTCGGCTTTGTTTACGCCAATATAGGTATCTTCATCTTTTGCATACCAGATCGTCTGGCCGTTGCCGTATACATTGATCTTGTACAGTTCATTATTGCGGAAATGGCAGATCATAGTTTTCCCTTTTACCTGGTTGAAACGGGATGTATCGTCCTGGTTTATAATAAACGCGGTTCGCTGCATGCGCAATTGGTATACCTGCCGGTTTCTTAGTTGTATTTCAATATATTCGGCAGAGAGCTGGTAATCCCCCGACCACAGCACCGGTTCATGAAAGAAACGCAGGAGGGAATCGGAAGAAGAATAGTACATGGAATCGCATTTGCCCTGAAGATCGGTCTTGAACATTTTCACCCGGTAATATAACCGCAGTTCTTTCTTTCCGAGGCTGTCGGGTTCAGACCGCAATGTATCCGCATGCACATAGATGGAGTCGTCTTCGGTAACATAAATCATCAATGCACTGTCCGTCAGGAGGGCGGTCTCGTTAATTTCGTTCATTTTTGCATAATTCCCGCGCAGGATGATGTTCTGTTCCTTATCCACGAGCTGGATATTGGAATAGGCTTCACCGTGACCGGTTTCTCTCTCATAATAAAGGCTGTCTCCGGTAAGGGTCTGATTGCGGTTTTCAATCCTTGCATTCTTTTTCAGCATGGAAACATTCGTTTCCGTATTGTACCAGCCTCTCTCGCAGTATATGGTGTTGCTGTCGCTGATGATACGGGTGGGACCAATAAAATAAGCCGTATTGGAGACAGTATTGTACTTAAGGGTATCGGAATAGATCGTGTAATCGGGATTTTCAACCACCACACTGTCCCTGAACTGGTAAGTGTTCTGGCGCGAATAATAATAGCCCACACGGCTTCTCAGCTTGTTCTGTCCGCTGATGATATCCGCATGACTGGGATAGTACCCGTAATTGTTATGCAGATCGTAATCGACGGCCTGGCTTGTAAGGCTTGTGGAACTGCTTAAAAGCCGCACATTTTTACGGATTTTGGCCAGGCGCGTATTCCCGTCATAATACAAATAATCGCCGTAGATCTGCACCGAATCACCCTGGATGATGTGCACATTTTCAAAAGCTTCCAGTGAATTTGCCGACGCATAAAAATACGCACTGTCACAATACATGACGGTGTTCCGGTGACGAAAAACCACGTGATTGATCAGGCGGTAAGCGCCGCTGGCAATATTCCTATCGTACAGGATGTCTTCGGCATCGTATTCGATCTGCTGGGGCTCCTGGGCAATGGCACTATTCTGACCGGTGTTCAGCAAGGACAGCAGCGTGAAGAGGAACAGTCCGGTTTTTTGCCGCCGTATCCGGAATATAAAACGGTCATCCTGCATAGGGAATCAGGATTTCAGCCATCCTTTTATAGTGAATTTGCAGCTGCGGTATTCCGGATCAATCCGGATAAAGGTTGTTTGTATTTTCTCTTCCACCCATTTATTCACTATTTCGATCTGTTTTTTCTGTCCGGCCATTTCCTTCAGCTGGTTAAAATCGTCTTCAGGGTTTGCGACATGAGGACTGGTGCGTTTTTTAAGCAGCAGCACCTTAATTACAGGTTTCCCTTTTGTATCCATCGTTGAATAGGGTGCTGAGATATCGCCAACATTCATGTTTTTGATGATCGCGTAATCGCGGCTGTCCAAATCATCTGTTTTCCACCGCGCTCCTCCTCTCGGATTCACCACCTGGCCTCCGTTGATTTTGCTATCCGTATCTTCTGAGTACAGCATGGCAGCCTGTTCAAAGGTGAGCGAATCAGACCGGATCAGGAACAAAATGCTGTCAACCCGGGCAAGGGCTTCCTTTTCTTCCACTAAAGTGATCTTTGGTTTCATAAGGATATGCCGGGTTTGAACGCGGTCTTCTGTGCGGTCAATGCATTGAATGATATGATAACCAAAAGAAGATTCGACAATTTTGGAAACCGATCCCTTTTTCAGTCCGAATGCTGCTTTGGCATATTCAGGGTCAAGCTCGGCTTTGGCAGACCAACCGACATCCCCTCCGCGTGTGGCCGTTCCGGGATCCTCAGAGTACAAAACTGCCAGGGTGGCAAAGTTCTCGCCGTCAAGGATGCGCTGCCTGATGGCAAGCAGTTTTTCGCGCATTTCAAATACCGCTTTTTCACCGTATTTGGGATAAACGGATATCTGGCTGAACTCTATTTCCGATTCAATATAAGGGATCTCAGACTGGGGGAGCGATTTGTAAAAGCTTTTCACTTCAGAAGGGGTAACGGAAATGCTGCCGGTCAATTCATTTCTCATCTTGTCTGTCAGCATTTGCTCGCGAATGGCATCCCTGAAATCTTCCTTGATTTCAAGGGTTGACTTCTTGAAATAGTCTTCCAGCTTCTGTTCTGATCCTATCATGTTCACAAAATACCGCATGCGCTCATCTAGTGCAACGTCGACCTGCGATTCCAGTATTTCGATACTGTCCACTTCCGCCTGGTTGAGCAGCAGTTTTTGAATCAGCAATTGTTCAAAGATCTGGCAACGGGTTTCGGACGTGGCTTTCTCACCCTGGGCGATGAGTTGATAATACTGCCCCTCCACATCCGAATACAGGATTCTTTTGTCCCCCACAACGGCAATAACCTGGTCAATCACCCTGGGCTGACTTTTGGCTGCACCTACACATAAAACGATCAGGAGAGCAAGGAATAGATTTCTTTTATTCATGGTACTTCATTCATAGAGCGTAAATTGACCACGGTTCTGTGCATCGCTGTATATGCTGGTTTCCAGTTCATTCAGCAGTCTTATCTTGCGTTTGTTCAGGATGATCTTTTCGATATCATTCTTCACCAGTTCAAAGGGTGAAGGGTCCCCTTTTAAAGCGTAGTCATAAACGCGGACAAAATAATAATAAACCGAGTCAGAGGCCTCAATGGTTTGCCTGTAATGCAAAAAATTCCCGGGATTTCCAATCTGCACCGGAATTTTTTCAAGCAGTCCCGAGAAATCCACCCAGCTTTCATTGAAGAAATCATAGGTTTCGGCATACTGAAAGCAGTATGCTTCGAGGCTGTTGATGCTGGCAGGATCATCCGACCGGTACCATTGCCGAAGTTTGTATATCTCAGGGGCCGACCGGGGCACCTTTATATAAATCGATTTTACAATATCCCGGTTGAGAAGGAAATTGGATGTATTCTGATTATAATACGCTTCAATTTCCTCATTGCGGATGGTAGTATCCAGTTTTTGTTTCAGCAGGCTTTGTTCGTATTTATAGATCAGCAAGGAGCTTCTGTAATTTTCAATTTGCTCCTTTACATCCTTTTCATCTTCCGTAAGGTTCAGTTCTGCCTTATTCAGCAGCAATTGCTTTCGCACCCATTTTTCAATGAAGTTTCTGGCAATCTGAATACTGTCTTCCGCTGAGACACCTTCGGGAAAGATCCCTTTCATATCTGCCGCCGACAAGGTTTTATCCAGTACACGTGCAACCGGTTTTTCCTGGGTAAGCCGGACTTCATTTTTGCACGACAGCATTACGAAAAACAGGATCAGGCATGCAAATCTGAGCATCGAAAGATTATTTGATGGTTTCAAAAACTTTTTCGTCAATCACAACGGGATATTTCAACCGCAATTCTTTGATCCAGGCTTTTTCAAGTTCATTCTGATAATCGGCTGTTACCAGTCCGCGCGCCTCCTTCAATAATTTTGTCTGCGGTTTGAGAATGCCGTTGATGCATACCACGGCAGTTTTGTCCTTTTCTTTGTAAGCTTTAAGCGTGCCTTTCTTCCACTCCATCGAGTCCACGACCGGATCGCTTCCTTTTTCCACTTTCAGGTCCGCCACCTCCACACAGGGTAAGGTATCCTGTCCGCAAACGAGTGCGTTGAACTGTTTGGGAGTCCAATTCCTGGAGCTTCGCTGAGGGGCAAACTGCACAATTTTTGCTTCCAGGCTCGAATCTTTGGTAGAATATTTGGAAACATCGGCCCTGGTCTGCCATTTATAGTTATTCTTGTGCAGGTTGTAATATTGCTGCAGACCCAGCGTATCCTTCACCGCTTTGCTCCAAACCATGTCATCGGTAATATTGAACAGCAAAATGCCGTCGTGATATTCTTCCATCAGGTAGCGGAATTCCGGGTATTTCTGATCCAGCCTGTCTTTTTCATATTGAAGTACCATTTCTTTCACAAAATCATCGTATTTCCGTTTTCCGATAGACTCTATGGTTTCTTTTTTGGTATATTTTCTTCCGGCTTTGATATAGAGGCCGAGGTCCATCTGGGTATAGTCGCGGTCACCAATGGTAAAGACCGGATCGATCAGTTCGCCTTTCAGGGAGGGGTCCCATTTGCTCTCATAGAGCGAAGTGTCGATCAGGCTTATCAGGGCAGCGACATTTTCGGGATATTCGGTAAAACCATATTCTTTCTTCAGTTTATCGACAAAAATCGCTTCGGTGTTTTTTTGTCTTTCATCCTGGGCAATCCTTTCTTCCAGATTGGATTTCATTTCCTCAAAAGACTTTACAGGACGCTTCCCAAGGACCTGGAATATATGGTATCCGTATTCCGATTTCATGGGTTCTGTATATTCTCCGCTGTCAAGGGCAAACACCACTTCCTCGATTTCGGGAGGCAGTTCCCCTGATGAAAGCCAGCGCATTTTTCCTCCGTTTTTGGCGGATGCATCATCTTCGGAATATTTCCGGGCAACATCGGCAAAGCTTTCACCCTGCTGAAGGAGACTGTAGCATTTGTTTATTTTTTCCATGCCGGCCTGATGAGCGGCTGAGTCCGCACTGGGCCTTACACGCATCATGATGTTCGCAAGCAGTATATCACCCAGGGCGGGCCGGAATGCATTGGTGCGAATGATATGATAGCCATACCTGGTTTTCACCGGCATGGATATCTGTCCGACCGGTGTCTTATAGGCTGCATCTTCAAAGGCGTAAACCATTCTGAATGCCGAGAACCAGCCCAGGTTGCCTTTGTTGTTCTTTGCGGAAGGATCATCGGAATTGGCCACGGCGATATCTTCAAAGGATTCTCCTTTAAGAATGCGGTTCCGGAGTGCCAGGATTTTATTATAGGCTTCCAGGGTATCCGCGGGTGAGGCCGTGGTGAAAGCAACTTTGACAGCAATATGACTGGCATTCACTTCGGTTGCTATCCTGCGGTAGGTTTCTTTCAGCATTTGCTCATCCTGTTCCTTGTCTCTCAGATAGGGTTTGGCAAGCTGGTCGCGGTATCCTCCCAGTTCATTTATGAATGAGCTCATGGTATCATAGCCCTGGGCCTTTGCTTCCATTACCTTTAACTTGAAATTAATAAACAGGTCAAGGTATTCCCGCGGGGTTTTGTTATCGTACACAACCGAAGAATTGTTTTTATGATAAATCCGCTCAAATTCTGCCTTCGTAACTTTCTCATTGCCAAGTGTCATGATGATGTCATCTTGTCCTTTTACGAATGGCATCAGGCAAAAGCAAGCGGTGATAAGAAGAAGTTGTTTTCTCATTTTTATAAGGTTAATTAAATATATACTTATTATCTGCTATAATTGGGCGCTTCGCGCGTAATCGTAACATCATGCGGATGGGCTTCAATAAGTCCCGAATTGGTTACCCTCACAAATTTTGCCTGCATCAGTTCCCCGATATTCCGCGCACCGCAATATCCCATACCGGCTCTCAGGCCGCCGACCATTTGAAAGATCACCTCCGAAAGGGTTCCTTTATAGGGGACCTGGGCCACGATTCCTTCCGGGACCAGTTTTTTAACGTCTTCTTCAGGGTCCTGAAAATACCGGTCACCTGAACCTTGCTGCATGGCTTCAATTGATCCCATGCCGCGGTATGACTTGTATTTTCGTCCGTTAAAGATGATCGTCTCCCCCGGTGATTCTTCCACACCGGCAAAAAGCGAACCTGCCATTACGGAACTTGCACCGGCAGCAATGGCCTTCACCATATCACCGGAATACCGGAGTCCTCCATCGGCTATGACAGGAATACCGGTATCTTTTAACGCGGATGCCACATCAAATATTGCGGAAAGTTGGGGCACCCCCACACCGGCAATGACTCGGGTAGTACAAATGGATCCCGGTCCTATGCCCACCTTCACCCCGTCTGCTCCGGCTTTTGCCAGATCAAGGGCCGCTTCGGCAGTGGCAATATTACCGACTATAAAATCGATGGAAGGGAACCGTTTTTTAGCACTTTTTAACACTTCAATGACACCTTTTGAATGTCCGTGAGAGGTATCAATGACGACCGCATCGACATCCGATTTAACGAGGGCTTCAATACGATCGAGGGTGTCTTTGGTAATTCCAACGGCTGCGGCAACACGCAAACGGCCCATAGAATCCTTGCAGGCGTTGGGTCTGTCCTTTGCCTTGGTGATATCCTTGTAGGTTATCAGCCCGATCAGCCGGTTATTTTCATCCACTACCGGAAGTTTTTCAATTTTATGGTGCTGAAGGATATCGGCTGCCTTCTCCAGGTCGGTTTCCTGGGTTGTGGTAATAATATTGCGGCTTGTCATTACCTCGCTGATAGGCTTGTTCATCTGCTGTTCAAAGCGCAGATCACGGTTCGTGACGATGCCGATCAGTTTATGTTGCCCGTCAACAACCGGAATGCCTCCGATCTTGTATTCTTTCATCAGGCTAATTGCATCACCCACATTGGCTGTAGAATGAATGGTAATGGGGTCGTAGATCATGCCGTTCTCGGCACGTTTCACAATTTTTACCTGTTTGGCCTGTTCCTCGACACTCATGTTCTTATGGATCACGCCAATTCCTCCCTCACGAGCCATGGCCATAGCCAGTGCTGCTTCCGTGACGGTATCCATAGCGGCCGAAACAATCGGGGCATTCAGCTTAATGGAACGGGTAAGCCGTGAGGAAATGTCCACCTCTTTCGGCAGGATATCCGAGTAGGCTGGTACCAGCAGCACATCATCGAACGTAAGTGCCTCATATACTATTTTTTCCGGGAGAGGAGCCATAAATTGGATACTTAAAATTAAATGGAGCGAAATTACAAAAATTTGAAGTAATATTGATTTTTAAAACGAAATTATCCCGCAAATGCGGTTGGCTACAGGACGATCTGTAGATCAGGGCTTTGAATCAGGCCCTGCGCCGTTATTTCCGTATAAGCCACGGATTAAACCATGAAAGATTACCGGCAAATAGTGAAGGATCACTGGGGCTATATATCCTTTCGGCCCATGCAGGAAGAGATCATACAATCCGTAATGGA
>JAGDMB010000252.1 GCA_017860375.1 Bacteroidota bacterium
GTTTATTTTATCAACGAACAGATGAGAAACGACCTGCTCGGTGGAAAACTGAGCGAACATGCCAGCAATCTCGGGGCCCTCATTGCCGATGACCTTGCAAAAGATATTCCAAACTGCAAAGCATACATTGCCGATCCGGTGGTCGTGGATGAATTGCAGGATGTCGCCCGCATCGCCGGCCATCCAAAATTCCGGAGGCTTTCCATCTTTCATGCGCTGAACCAGAAGGCCACCGCCCGTGCTTTCGCACGCCTGTCAAACCGCAGATATGAGGAGATGAATATTGTGATTGCCCACATGGGAGGGGGTATTTCCGTTGGTGCTCACCGCAAGGGACGCGTCATTGACGTCAATCAAGCTTTGGATGGCGAAGGTCCTTTTTCACCGGAGAGGTCAGGTACCCTTCCCGCCTATGCACTGGCAAAGCTATGCATGGACGGCAAGCATACACTGGACGAAATAAAAAAGATGATCACGGGTGAAGGCGGCTTTATGGCGTACATGAAAACCAACAGCGCCTACGAGGTTGAACTCATGGCACAGGAAGGGGACGAAAAAGCCAGGATCCTGCAGGACGCCATGTCGTACCAGATAGGAAAGACTATTGCGGCGATGTGCGCTGTGCTGCACGGTGAAGTGGACGCCATCATCCTTACCGGTGGCATATCCCATAATCCCATGGTGGTGGAATACATTAAAAAAATGGTTTCCTTTATTGCGCCGGTTGTCATTTACCCCGGTGAAGATGAAATGCATGCACTGGCCATGAACGGATTGATGGTACTGAAAGGCGAGATCAAACCCAGGGAATATGATGAATCGACCATGGTGGATGTGAAATTGCCATGCTGGGAGGAGGAGGAGGAAGCGTAAGAAGGGACAAAGAAGAAAAGAAGAACAAAGACAAAGACTGCTGGAAAGTGGTTGCTTGGATTCCTGCTACAAATAACATTTCATGGAAATCGAAGAAACAATAATCCCGGTTGAAAACCCGACGCCGGAAGAAAACCATTATCGCAAAAGGTGGAAAAGGGTCGTTCAGTGGCTCAAATGGATTGTCATCGCTTTTTTTACCATCAGTTTGCTTCCGGTTATTCTGTTCCGGTTTTTACCACCCCCCGTCACTCCTCTCATGGTTAAAAGAGCATTCGAAAGGGCTTCGGAGCATAAAAAGCCTCTTATTCAAAAAGACTGGGTGAGGCTTAAGAAGATTTCTCCTCACCTGATCCAGGCGGTAGTTGCATCGGAAGACAACCGATTCATGGAACACTGGGGGATAGATGTAGAGGCTATTGAAAAAGCCGTTGAGCACAACAAACGGCACAGGCGGAAACACGGTGCCAGCACAATAACGCAGCAAACCGCAAAGAACGTATTTCTTTGGCCGGCCCGAACGTATACACGGAAAGCATTTGAGTTTTATTTCACCACCATGATCGAACTCACCTGGAGTAAGAAACGCATTATGGAGGTGTATCTCAATGTGATCGAAATGGGCGACGGAATTTATGGCGCAGAAGCTGCAGCCCGGAAGTACTTTCACAAACCTGCATCCAAGCTGACCCGGGGTGAAGCCGCCCTGATAGCTGCTGCCTTGCCTAATCCCCGCAAAAGAAATCCTGCCGCTCCGTCCGATTATTTATGGAAACGACAGGCAAGAATTCTGGATCTTATGAATAAAATCCCACCGGTTGCGTTTTAAATCAAAGTCAATGAAAAAATATGCCATAGGCTCTGACATCGGGGGCAGTCACATCAGCTGTGCAGTAATTGATCTTGAGAAAAAAAGCCTGCTCCGACAGAGCCTGAGAACTCAAAAAGTGAACAATCATGCTCCAGCGGATAAAATATTGAGGGATTGGTGCATGGCACTGAACCGGACCATGGGACTGGTTTCAAAAAATGATCTGGCCGGTATTGGTTTTGCCATGCCCGGGCCTTTTAATTATCCCGAAGGGATCGCATTGTTTACCGGTACGAATGCAAAATACGAAAAGCTATTCAATATTCATGTGGCGGACGAATTATCAAAAAGACTGGATTTGTCACCGGATCGAATCCGGTTTATTAACGATGCCACGGCTTTCGCTGTCGGGGAAGCCTGGATAGGAAAAGCCGCTAAGGCTGCACGATCATTGTCGGTAACGCTGGGTACTGGTTTTGGCTCCGCATTTATCGAAAAAGGCCTGCCTGTGGTCGAGCGCGAAGATGTTCCGGAAAAAGGCTGTTTCTGGCATTTGCCTTTTAAAAACGGCATTGCGGATGATTATTTTTCTACCCGCTGGTTTGTAAAAAGGTATTTCGAAACAACCGGACAAATTAACGGCGAAGTAAAAGATATTGCGGAGAAAGCCTTTTCTGACAAGGCTGTAAAAGCTGTTTTTGATGAATTCGGGACCCATTTTGGTTTCTTTCTGGGTCCCTGGCTTGAAAAATTTGATGCCGGAATTCTTGTGATAGGAGGCAACATTTCAAGTGCCTATCCCCTGTTCGGCAAATCCTTTGAGACCTCTTTGACAGGGCAGGGTCTGAAAACCGTCATTGCAATCTCAGAACTCATGGAAGACTCAGCCATTGCTGGCAGTGCGCGTCTGTTCGATGAGTCGTACTGGTTGAAGGTTAAGCCGCTGTTGTCAAAAATGTAACTGCCTTGCATGAAATAGTCCAGAATAAAAAACCCTTTATACCCTAGGAAGTGAAAAATAAATCGTCTCTTTCAAAATTGCTGCCGGTGCTGTTTGCATTTTTTATCATGGGCTTTGTAGATGTGGTTGGCATTGCCACCAATTATGTAAAAAAGGACTTCAGCCTGAGCGACACCCTTGCCAATCTGCTGCCCATGATGGTTTTCCTCTGGTTCCTGGTATTGTCAGTGCCAACAGGTTTGTTTATGAACCGTATCGGACGCAAAAGAGCGGTACTTATCAGCAATGGGATTACGATTCTGGCTATGGTGATCCCGCTTGTTTCCTATCGCTTTCCGGTTTTGCTCATTGCTTTTGCCCTGCTGGGCATTGGTAACACCATTATTCAGGTAGCAATAAATCCTTTGCTCACAAATGTGGTGTCCGGAGAAAAGCTGACCAGCCGTATAACCCTTGGACAATTCATCAAAGCCATCGCTTCCTTCCTTGGTCCTGTCATTGCCTCCTTTTCAGCCCGATTTTTTCATGACTGGAAGACCATTTTTCTTGTTTTTGCCATCGTTACCGCACTTTCAACGCTATGGCTTATGCTGACCCCTATAAAGGAAGAAAAGGCAGAGGGGAAAACTTCTTCCTTCCGTGCTTGTTTTGCCATCCTGAAAGATCGCCAGATCCTGCTGTTTTTCCTTGGAATTGTCGGCGTTGTGGGCATCGACGTAGGATTGAATACGACCATACCAAAGATCCTTACGGAACGGATCGGCATGCCTCTGGAGCAGGCCGGATACGGGACAAGTCTTTACTTTATTGCCCGCACCATCGGTACTTTTATCGGAGCTATTTTATTGACACACATTTCGGGAAGGAAATACTTCCTTTTGAATATGATGGGTGCCATCGCCGCTATGGTTTTTCTGCTTTTTACCGGTTATCTGCCGGCCATATGGATAGTGATTTTTATACTGGGCTTTACCATTGCCAACGTATTTCCTATCTTATTTTCAGCGGCATTGCAGCGAAATCCCGATCATTATAATGAAGTGTCCGGGCTGATGGTGATGGGCATTTCCGGAGGAGCGTTTATTACTTTTGTTGTTGGGCTGGCAGCGGATATTGCAGGAACGCAGACCGGCGGCCTTACCATATTGCTGGCAGTGCTGGTATATTTATTGATTACGGCATTCCGCATGAAGAAGGCATAGCGCGACCCTGTCTTCAGATCCCTTTTATCTTTATGGGTGAGGCCATCTTTGAGGCTTCCGACTTCAGCAGCTCCATGAAGGCATCCTGGTTGCTGAAAGCAGGATCCTGATACTCCCAGGCTGAATAAAACCGGAAGGTGACCGGAACATTTTCTATCGGCCTTATCCTCAGCATATAGGTCTGGGTAATCCCCTCCCCTTCTTCGGGTGCTGTCAATGTATCGATATAGTCCGTATTTTTCAGCAGAATTCCCATTCCAAGGTTTTCTCCCAGAAAACCTTGTTTATCAAAGGTTGCAGCGATTACAACGGACTCCTCTATTTTCTCAAGCATAAGGGAATCGCTGTGAAGGTTCACGATCCCCGTCAGCAGTTCTTCATCACCGTGCAGGCCTGAGACTGTTACCTGGCTTTGATAGCAGGGGGATCCTCCCCATATGGAAACCTGATGCAAAACAGTATAGCTTCGCCCTTCCGCCTGCCATCCCTCAAAACGAAATTGAAGCACAGCCCGCAGCGGACCATTGCTGACAAGCCTGTACGTTGATTTTTCAGCGGAATCGATTCGATACAATTTGTTGTCGCGCCACATTCCTATGGCTCCCGCCCCGAGTGAATTAGCCACCTTCAGGATATCCATTCCCCAGTCCAGCATCTGGTGATAGTCCTGGTGCACCAGGGA
>JAGDMB010000041.1 GCA_017860375.1 Bacteroidota bacterium
GACATGGTTGTTTTGTCCGGTGAAAAAGGACAACAACTGGCCCTTTTCTTTTTCGCCATGTCGTTTTTCCGGCCCGAAAAAAAAGCCGAGTTCAGTATCGTTCAAATCATCCACGGGTAAAAATGGCGATGTATTGAAACTGTTTCTGACCGGAGGATTCAGATCATGCAGCCCTTCTAATGCCGGTTCATCATCAAATTCATCCATAAGGCCGGGTATCCGGTTTAAGTCCTCCGCTGAGGTTGCCTGAGGATGATCGGGTAAATAGGCCGTAATAAAAGCGCTTTGGTGATATTCACCGGCAGTCAGTTTAAAGGGGAATTCCTGCAAGGCAATAACAGAGGATTCTCCGGAATATTCACCCCCCAGCCTTTCCACAGAAAGGCTTTCCGGGATACCGGTTTCCCTGCTTGTATTGCCATAAAACTGCATGCCATCGACACTCGCTGCTATTGCCCGGCCTTTGCATACCATCATGATCCAGGGATTGCCGACGGATTCTTTCATGTTCTGACGGCAACATATCACAGAACCATGGTTTTTTTTATCTTCAAGAATACGTCGTTCAAGATACTGGCTGACATAATATTCGTTGATCAATCCGGCAGTCACCGGCTTCAGCCCGACATCCTGCACCGCAATCAAATCGAGTTCGACAGGGTCTTCAGCGGTATTTTTAATCACAACACTCCACTGCCAGCTCAGGCTCTTTTTTGAAAACTGCAGTTTACACGTATAATCAAGGCTATCCCAGCTTCCTTTGGCAACAAAGCCGTTTTCTTCCATACCAAAATGGCTGTTGCTTTCCGGCCCGAGCAGAGCGGTGTATCCAAAGGATTTCGTTCTTTTCCTCAACCAGAGGTTTGCTCCTGATCGTGAAAAAGGGGTTGCGGATTTGAGGCTTATCCGTATCGGATCCACTTCAATATGCTGAATGGAGCCATTATCGAGAAAGTCAAAGGAAAGCCCCAGTGGATTTTTGCAATTCATTCAGGTAATTTTAACCGTAAGTATTGTTTCTTTCTGATGCTCATGGCGGTAAAGGAGTGCAATGCGTTTTCCGTCACGAACGATTTTAACCGGTTCGCCGGAAAGGGTCGCCGATTTTATTCTCCCGGCATTGTTGCCCTCGAAGACCATCTCACCGGACAGGTCTCGATCTCCGTATAGGGTGAATTCAAACCGATCCTCCAATCCGGTAACACAGAGAATGTCGGAGGTACTGTGCAGAATTTTCAATCCGTCCGCCACTTTCAGGCATACAGGAGTCAAAATACCATACAATGCCGGCCATAGCATTTCATCCTGCGTGTAAGGAATGGTGACGGTCTCACCGGTTTCGGGATGGGTATAGGCAACTTTGCCGGTGTGTTCCTCGTTGTAATAATTTCCCACGAATAGAACTGCCCCATTGTCCTCTGTGAAACGCTCCCTGACAGCAAGATTTTCATTTCCGGCCGTTGTATGCCTGAGCCTTGCTCCCGATCTCCCCAGCAATGCTTCATAGACCGGTTTATGCCCCTCGGTATCGAATCCGATCCATGTGCCGAGGTGAATCAGTGATCCCCGGCCCAGCGCTTTCGCGAATCCACAGGGTGTACCCTTCAGTGTCGTGGCAATAATTTCCGCATTGGAGAGTGACGCTTCGCTATAGGTTATCAGCGGATTTGCGCACTTGATATCTTTCAGGCCGACGATATCGATCAGCGGTGAATCAATGACTTCTTTCCCCGATGGGCAAAGGGAAAGAGCATCCCGAATGATCGTACACGGAAGCTGTGACATTTCACGATCAGGCAAATAAGGAAAAAGTATCGTATTGCCGCCGGCTCTGGCATAATCCACAATCGTCTGCTGATCTGCGGCATTCATCTCATCCGTACTGAAGGCCCATACCTGTTTGTATGCAAGCAATGAATCCGCCGCAGTGTTGCGCAGATCCACCATATCATAATCGATATTGAGCACCTGCAGTACTTTCAGCAATCCGTCAAACCAGGCCGGCCTGCGGATGGCAGAAGGCGTGAATTGAAGCCCGCAGGCACCGGTGACAGGTCTTTCCAGTTCAGTGGCATAATAGGGAGAATAGTAAAGCACCGCAATTTCAGCCTTGCGTTTAGCATTGACGATAAGGCTTTCGGAGGTTTTTACCAGTTTATTCATTCGTTGAACCAGAGGGAAGGCACTGCTGCGCTCACCTTCCGCGGTGAGGGGACAAAACCAGTAAAATGTTTCCCCTGAATAGCCTTTTCGACGCGGATTTCTGCCCTGCGAGAACATATAATAGTTCCATCCGGTCAGACCATTGGCAATGCTGGCTTTGTAGAAAAGTTCCATCTCACGCGGATTCGTTACCACATGGTATTCGCGGGAGCCACTCTGAAACTCGGCAGCAAAAAGCGGTCTATTCCCCTGCACGGCAGATGTGATATCATTTATGATCCGGTCGTCATGCATATTTCGGTATGACTGGAATTCCGGAATATGATCGACTCCGAAAAGGATCTCACTCCTGTCACCGAACAGATCTTCGTACATGGTGATATTGACCGGAAATTCATAACCGTGACCGTAGATCCAGCCGGGAAGGTTATGATACAAGGGAACCGTTACCCCTCTTTCCCTGGCCATTCTGCACAGCATTCTCAGGTAGTCGCCGTAATAGATCCTCCAGAAACAGTGCCAGTCATAATCACGGCCACGATCCCCCCTGGATGCATAGGGAAGATTGCCGTCGGGAGGAAGTTCGATGTGAGCAAAGTCCTGGAATCCGGTTCCCCATATCGTATTTACCTCTGTTATACTTTTGTATTTACCGGACAAATAGGAAATAAAACGATCCTTTACCTTGTTGCCATAGTCTCCCTGCCTGGCAAGCCAGGAAAATACGCCGATCTCGTTGCAGATCTGCATCATAATGACCGGGCCGCCGGCTGATATTTCATGCTCACGGATAAAAGGCATGATCTTGTCGTACCACTTCGTTACATTCTCAAGGTATTTCGGATGAAACAGGCTGACCCCGTCGCTGGGAACAATTTCACCTGCGCGGTTACGCATTTTGACATCGTTACCGTACTGATCCAGGAACCAGTCGGGCAGCCCGGCGCCCCGAAACTCAGCCAGAATAAACGGACCCGGTTTCAGGATGCAATATAAACCATGAGCCTGGCATCGGTGAAGCCAGCCTCTCAGATCGCGCTCCGCGGTTGAAGTGCCGTCAAAATCAAAAAAATTTTCTTCGGATTCATGCCATGCCCATGGAACATAGGTACTGACTGTCGTCAGACCCGCCTCTTTGGCTGCTTCCAAATGCTTGTCCCAGCGCTTGCGGTGAATCCTGAAATAATGGATTTCTCCCGAATTGAGAAATACCTTTCTGTCGTCGAGATAAAAACTTCCTTCTTTTACACTGAATGTCATTTTACTAATTTTTCAATTCAAACGGTCGACAATTATTTGGTGGTTTCGGCTCCGTTTACTCGTTCCGTATTTCTTTGCCTGAGCAGTTCTTTAATTTCATGGCACCGCTTTTCCGTCAGTGAGAAACGGACGATAAAGAAAATTGAAATGAGGCTTAACAGCAAGGGCAATCCGATCTCAACCACACGCATCATCAGAAGAGTATAAGGAGTCTGTTTTGTGAGGGGCACAATTTCGGTTTCAATAGTACCAAGCTCCGTGTCAAGCATATCCATGGGTAATGCCGGATTCATGCTGGCAAGCCGGTCATTTACTCCCGTGACGTTCTGCATGATCTGTTTATAATGCGCCGCGCTGTTTTTTGTTTTCAGTGATTTGCCTTCGAGGTGTGCCATTAGCTCAAATGAATTCTTTCTGGCTTTTTCAAGTTTTGTGTGAAGGGTCAGGGGAATTGCTTTTTCGACAATGGTTTTAATCAGGGAATCCGGTGTCCGGGGTCCCTGATTTTCCAGGTCTGACTGAATCTGCTCCAGATCACGTATGGTAGCCTTTGTAGCAGACAATTGATTCAGCAGCATGTTTTTCCTCTGGCCGGGATAGGCAGGCAGATTTTGATTCGTCTTTTCCGGCTTTTTAAGCGATTCCTTTTCCAGATAGGTCGAATACTCTTTTGCCTCCTCGAGTGCTTCTGCAACCTGTATTTTGGTCTTTCCGAGCCACTCTGCATTGGAAGCCGTGAGGCCTTGATAGCCCTCCCAGTATTGAACCTTGCTGCGGATCTCCCGGATACTCCCCTGTATACTATCCACCTTTGTGACCTGGGTTTCGTCAAACATGGTAAATACGATCAGTGCACCTGCCACAAAACTGGCAAGAGCAGTCCCCATCTTAATAAACCACCAGAAAATCGCGTAATAACTTCCTTCGGAACGATGGCCCGTATTTAATTCATCTTCATCGCATATATCGCCCACCATGGAAGATCCCAGCGTAAAGAAAAATAGCATACCGGCAGAAAGCAGAACGGTTGGAATAATGATCAAATAAGGATGTCCCGGGTTGTAGCAGACAATCTTGGAGAGCTGTGCCAGACACATGAGCAACATGGCAGTAATAAGCGTATTCCGCTTACCCAGTTTCGGGCTTATCCAGTTAAGGGGAAAAACGGCAAGCACTCCGGTAATGGCCCAGATCGTGCCGTTAATTCCAAGCAGCCTGGCGCCTGCAACTTTGTCACCTCCGAAAACATAGAAAATAGGAATGTACGATCCAAGCAGCTGTACGAAATTAAAGCCCATGGCGAGCGTGAAAATCGTGAACGTCAACATGACAAAGTTTTTGTTGGTAGCCACAAGCTTCATATCTTTCCAGAAGGGCGTTTTTTCCTGCTTGGCAGCTTTTACAAATCCGGGTTCACGTAATTTAAAAAACCACCAGAAAGAGAGAGGAATGATGACAGCCGCTATCATAAGGGACACATAGCGCATTCCATCGGCTTCATTACCACCAGTTCCTTTAAAAGCATGTGTGTTGGCAAGGGCAAAAAGCCAGGGTGTGCTCATGGCAAAAAGATTGCCGACAAAACTTTTGGCGCTGAACAGACGGGTACGCTCATGGTAATCCGAAGTCATCTCCATACCAAGGGCACCGTGAGGAATTTCAAAGATATTGACGGCAGTGAAAAACAACAGGAGGGTAAACAGAATATACACAAGCTGAAATGCATGGTAGCTCGATTCAGACGGGAACCAGGCATGTACCTGATCGCCTTTCGGTATCCACCACATCACCACAAAACACACAGCGACCAGTAATCCTCCTATCAGCAGGTAGGGACGGCGCCGTCCCCAGCGGGTCCGGGTGTTATCGGAAAGATGACCGATGATCGGATCGGAAAATGCGTCCCATAAACGGGGGATGATTAAAATAAATCCGAGCCAGAAAGCGCTCAGCCCCAAACTTATGTTGCCCATCAACCCAACGAGTATTCCGGCTATGTTGAAGAGGGCAATGGGAATAATGCCTCCGGCACCATAGGCGGCCAATTGCGAAAAAGGAATATTCTTCTCTTTTTGTGTCAGGGGACCTGCGCTTTTTTCTTGTTCTTTCATGAAAATATCGGTTGACCAACATTAATAATAAATTACCACCATTGCAGGGAACTCGTTCACCCTGATTTCCTTTTCACTGAAGTTTTTTTCCTCTTTTCCGTTGACAGTCACTCGTGCCGGAACCTTCGACCCGTTGAAGTTTTTTATTCTAATTCCTCCGGCAGGAAGTTCAATATGACCGGAAACCGAAAAGTGATAGGCATTGTTCTCTTTTTTTATGGAGTACGAAATTTCACCGTAATAGGTGGGCAGATTTTCGACCGACATGCCTTCAGGTGAATCAATCCAGTCCTGGTAAAGTGCAGACGCCAGAACAAGCGATTGATCGTATTCGTTTTCATACACAAACATCGAGCGGACTGCATTGATAAAATCACTGCCGCACCAGGTGTGTGGCATATCTCCTATATAACGCGGCGTGCGGTAATCTTTCCATACCACCTCAGCCCAGTGATACCATCCCTGCGGACGCTGATCGTTCAGAAAATACTCAATCAACTCGTGTGCCCTTTCCGGCTGATCCAGCATGATAAAGGAGCCGATCAGGCGGTTTTCATACGGAGTGTAATTCGTCCATTCCGCATTCCCGTCTCTTCTGCTTTTGAAAAATGCATAATACATATCAAAGGTTTTGTATAGCTGAGACGTTGGGAGGTTATTCCGTTCGTTGCAAGGTGACAGGGCAATGGTGGTGGAGGTTGCATCAAAATCTCCAAGTTCAACACAACCGGGTATGTAATCGATCTCCCTGGTCTTCATGGCAAGCTGGAGCGAGCGATAAAGATTTTCCTGAAATGTATCGCGCACTATTTTGATTCTTTCATACGATTCGTTTTCACCCAGTATTTTCTGGATCTCGGCTGCATCTTTCAACCCTTTCATTGTAAAAAAATTATCCCAGTACGAGTGCATCGGCTTTGCGGAATAGCCTTCGTGACTGATGGATTCCGTAACCAGACCGTAATAAGCGCGAACGCTGTCGTTTCCGTATTTAAAATGATCCGTCGATCTTTCGGCAACGAGTGATTCAATATAATCCACGGCCTTTAACACATTCCTGTTTTTTGACCGGAGAAAAGCGGTATCCCGGGTGAAGTTGAAATACTCGCGGATCAGGTAAATCATTTCCCCGTGGCTGTCGTTTTCAGGAACCGGATCGGGACCTCTGAAATCAACCACGCAGGGTACCTTGCCGTTTTCGTACTGATACCTTGTGTACCAGTCAATAAAATCTTTTACCTCGTTCACGATGCCGGATTTCAGCAATGCAGACGAAGTCAGTGCTCCGTCGCGTATCCAGCTTCGTTCATAGGAACGCGAACCGGGCTGAATTCCTGCATTGTCCCTGTTGATCAATATATATGCAAGATTCGATCTGTATGTGTTTACGATGGGGTTGGCGGATTCAGGCAGATTGAATTGGATATGATCGACTTTCGCGTTCCAGAAGTCAGCCGCTTTGTGGAATTCTTCAGCAACATATTCCGCATTTTGCCATCCGACAGGGGATTCTTTACCATAATAGGGAACGGAGACAAAAAATGCTGTATGTTCATCCGCATCGAGGTGAAGGGCATATTTTATCACGCCGTTTGCCAGGCCGTTTGGATCATCAGCCGAATGATTTTCGGGAATTTTTCCGGTCCGAAGAAGATCAACCACATTGCCTTCATCAAATATCCCTGCCCCAAAGGAATCGTATTTCCGGCAAGGCATCACTATTTTATTGTCAACGGCTATACTTCCACTATCCTCTTCTTTGATTGAATTTATTCTGCCAGCGCCTCCGGTAAGATTCAGAAACTGGTACGCCGGATTTACCTGAAACGGACGGATGATCAGATAAAACTCAAAATCCAATGGCCGGTCCGAAAGATTTTCAAATGCATAGTGGATATAAAGCATGGAATTTTTATTCGCCTCCCCGCCTGACGTAACGCTGGTCACAAATTTCAGATCATCGCATTGCCAGGTCACGGAAGGCACAAAGGAGAATCCATCCGTATTTTCAGAAAAGCCCATAGACTGAAAGGATTTCACATTGCTCCAGTTATAGAGTGAATCGCCGGTTTTTATCATCGGTTCAATTGAAAACCGGGCCTTTTCGACCTCAATCATTCCATCTTCATTTATCAACGCTTCCTTCACATCATTGTTAACACCTGTGATCGTCCAGTAAGAAGCCTGGTCCGAAAAATATCGCGGATAATTTCCTGCCGGTGAATTCTTTGCCGTGTACATCAGAAAATCATTCCACGTCAATGAATTTTTACTGTCCAGGATTTTCAGTTCCGCAATACCGAATCCATCTTTGGTAAAGCTTTCCGTAAGGCTTAACCTAACATACATAGCCTCTGCTTCGGGCAGCCGTATAAAACTTGCATCGCTCCTGTTTGATTGAACAGAATATACGGTTTCCCAGTTCCTGCCGTCATCCGATAACAGGACAGCAAAGCCTTTTGCACCATTATCCTTCAGCCAGTTGATCTGCAGACCGCCGAATTCCCTGCGGGTTTTAAAATCAATAATCACGTCCTGGCTTTTTGCATCCCGGCTCTGCCAGTATGTTTCCTTAGAATTATCGACCATTAAATCCGGTGAATGATTTTTTAAAAATGAGGATGCGGTAATCTTTGGTTCAGGATAGAATTGCGTTTCGGGCGGAAGCGGTTCAAATTTCAGGTCATCGATCCAGAGCGCACCCTTGCCACCGACAAAAGAGGCTACGGTAAATTCAATTCTGTCGATTCGTTTTAAACTTTGATCCGTTGCCGGTCCCCAGGCAAAATTGATATGTCTCTTTTTAATCCGAATTTTTTTCCAATCCCCGGGAAAATCATAGTTGCGGTTATTGACCCACCAGACATTGTTTCCTGTGCTGTCAATGAATTTTATCTCAAAATTATTGGCAGGGGATTCGGCTTTCATATAGAATGTAATTTCATAATTATCGGGAAGGTCAATGGGGAAAAGTTTCTGCACACCGCCGTAGCCGGTACCTTTGGTAAAATCATAATCGAAACGGATCGCATTGCCTGTTAAACCCTTGTCAACCGATAATTCAAGAGTAACACCATCGGACTGGATGCCCGCCCAGCCGTCTATGCTTTCAAAATCATCAAGGGATCTGATCTGGGCATTGATATTGGTAGCGGACAGTATCAATAAGACAACCAGGACATTTCTTTTTATACTTGTGTTTTTCATGGCTGCAATTCGATTGTTTTCAGGCTCGGACGTTCACGAACAGAACCAAAAGGATCTGCCCATCAAAAAAGATTCAAATCAGAACATAAAAAGACAGGTTCTATTTCAAATATGCATATCCGAGCGTATTCAGCCCTCTCTGGATGACCGGGTCTTTCATCATAGTTTTCCAGACCATCCCTGTTCTGAAGTTTTCTATCATCATCAGCATCGGGCCCTGATCGATGCCGATAAAATCATCATTGAACCATCCTGCAGTGGGATTGAATGCATCATAATACCCATATCGGCCCCAAAGTTTTTCCCCATACTTTTCATTGATGGACGTAATGGTGGGCAAAACTATTTCAGGAGCAAAGGGCAGGGATGACAGGGATGCATAAGGGGCAATGGTCCCATCATCAAAATAATTGTACTCAGGTCCGCTGGTTCCTCTTCCCGCATAGCCTAAAAACTGCCTGTCTTCAAAATTATATTTCTCTGTGGGCCCGTCACTTGCAGAAATGCCCCAGCAAAGTGAATCATACCCAATCCAGTGCTTGGGATTATCGATGGCGTATTGTCGCTGAACATAGGTGGCCCGGCGGGAGTTTTCAAAGTAATCTATCCCCTTTTCCTTCATGTAATCATCCGCTATGCCTCGAAAATCAATAAACGCCTGTGAAAACTGATGGCCAAATAAGGGAGGAAATGCCACATGTGAAAGTCCCGGGTACGGGGTATACCATTTATAGGATTTTATCCATGACTGGTAACTTCGTTTCGCATCTTTCATTCCGCTGCCTGCCGCCAAAACATAAAGGAACAGGGCTTCGTTATATCCGCTCCATCCCATATCGTGCAACCCTTTCTCCGGGGTCCAGCCCATTGAAATGGTGTTTGCATATTTACCCGAATCGGGCATTTCCATAAAATTCCAGTCAATTCTTTTAAGCAACAGGGTGGCCAGTGCACGGATCTGGTTTTCAACTTCATTGTCTGAGCCATAATAGCTCCGGGCAAAGATGAATCCCATCATGAGCAATCCGGTATCTACGGAAGACAGTTCACAATTCCATTCCCGTGTACCGGTATTCATTCGAAGGAAGTGATAATAGAATCCACGATAGCCGGTCGTATTTGTATCTGCACTTTGAGCGGAGTGGACAAAGAAGGTGAGAATATCAAGTGTAATCTTTGCTGCCTGTTCCCGGGTTATCCAGTTTCTTTCGGCACCGATTGCGAAGGATGGTATGGCAAAACCTGTTGAAGCGATGCTGGCCGGAGCCCATTTTGCAGTGCGGTCCTTTACGATTCCCCATTCGGGATGATGTTCGTTCAGAAAGAAAAGAAAAGTCCTGTGCTGAATGGAATCGAGCAGAGCCTCCTCATCCGCAGTCACAGGATAATCCACCTTGCCGTTCGATCTGAACACAATCTGTTGCGGTGGTTCACATGCAGTAAAAGCAAAAAGCACAAAAAAAACAAATTTGCTGATGCGGATATGCTTTTTCATTTTTAGTCTTCTCTCTTTTTAGTAAGTGAATCCAAGTTTATCCAACCCCGACTGAACTTCGGGGCATGACATGAACAAGTCCCATAACAGGCCTGACCGGTAATTTTCAATCATGCAGATGATCGGGCCCTGGTCAATGGCGATATACGAATCGGCCCACCATTGTTCGGTTATGTTAAAGGCATCATAGAAGCCGTATTCCCCCCAAAGTTTATCACCAAGGATATAATAAAAATACCGGATGGCCTCCATGGATTCTTCTGGTGTATAAGGTAAAGCGGAAACCGCAGCCGATGGTGTGATGACACCCAGGTCATTGGTGGGAGAATGGGCGCTGTAACCCTTCTGGTTGTCGCTGGCTGTGAGTCCCCACGAACCAGAACCGTATCCAACATAGTTTTTAGGATTATCCAGGCAATATGCCCGGTTAATCCGGGTATGATTCACATTTTGTTCCCAGTAACCGGCATACGTATCCCGAAGGTTTCCCGGATCAAGCCCGAGAAAAGAATAGTGGGTGAAAAACAAGGGACCTCCGTAATCCTCCCCAAGGGGAAGTGTATACCCATAAAAAGATTTTCCGTTCACAATTCCGCCATTGCGTGCGTAACCATTATGGTAGACGGAAGCGGAAATACCGTGCGATGCGGATGAAGCAGCAAGAACGTACACAATCAGTGTTTCATTATGACCCCGGATGGGCATATTCATGCTCCAGTCATAATCCGGCGACCAGTGCCAGTAAAGGACATTTTCCCCGCGGGTAAACCAGTCGAATTCGGTTTCATTAAAAAGCGCATTGATTCTTGCAATCCGATCATTCTCCGACGCGACGGCTGCATCGAGATACTGCCTCATGGTCAGAAGGCCCTGCAACAAAAAGGAGGTCTCCACCAGGTCTGCGCCGTCATCCATCTCGGTAAATGGAATTACAGCCCCGGAATTTCCGTTTATCCAATGCGGCCAGGCACCGTGGAAACGATCGCAGGTTTCAAGAAATCCAAGCATTTTATCAAGCTGTCCGAGACCTTCGGTCCGGGTAATAAAGCCCCGTTCCATGCCGACAATGAGGGCCATGACTCCAAAGCCCGTACCTCCGCTGGTTACAAGATCACCGGACGTATTTCTTTCGCGGGACATACCCGATGCCGGATGGGCAAAATCATAAAAATACCGTAAGGTCTGTTTCTGAACCAGGTCGAGCAGTTCATTATCGGTGATTTCGGGAAATTTTAAGGTCGAATCGACACAGGTATAGAAGGAGTTGGAAAATCCATTGAATGCATACCCATCTTTTGAAGTCAGGTTTGAAGATATGGTAATAAAATAACGGGTATACCCCGCAAGTTCATTGTTGTTGGTAACCGAAACCTTTTTGTTGTCAGCCGAAAGTGAATATGACAGCGACACGCCACCGGATAATCCGATAAAGGACTGATAGGTTGAGGCGTCGAGTTCTTCTGAGAAGGTGATTTCAATGAGGATATTTTCCCGGTCGACATCCGCCATTCTGGCTGGAGTTGAAAAATCGAGCCCGTTCAAAGTAATACCGGTCATTTCCAAAGTGCCATTCAGGGTAGTAAAGGTATACACAACCCCTTCAAAGGTTTCTTTGCCTGCCCCCTTAAGCGTGCTGGTTATCTGAAGGGTATAGTCGGTGAGGAAGCTGAGGTCCTGTCTGTGCGTAAGGGAAATGGTTTTATAATTATCGAGGTAGGCTATTTCGAAGAATATTGCATTGCTTTCATCATCCGTAAGAAGAATGCTGTTCCTGACGGTAGTGGTATCCAGCGAATTACTGAAAGCGATCACGATGCTTTCGTCCACCTGAATTCCGGTATTGGGTCCCTGCACGGTCAGGTATTGCGTACCCACTTTGGT
>JAGDMB010000253.1 GCA_017860375.1 Bacteroidota bacterium
GGGCGGTGAGGCATGGAATCCGGTTGCCCAAATCGAATATGCACAAGACAAGCAGACACAGGACAAAATTGTAGCCGACCTGCATGCCGACTTCAAACCCTTTAAATTTCTGAAACTCACTTCCCGCCTCTATGTCGATTATGCCTATCAGAAGCAGGATATATTTAACGACAAGAACTTTTACGGTGTGGATCCCCTGGTGGCTGATTCCAATACCAATGTCTCACAGGAATGGAACCGCTGGTACAAATACGGGATTGAAAATTATTTGACCTTCAATAAGCAAATTGGTGATCATGGGATTGAAGCCATGCTGGGACAGAGTTTTGAAGATTACAGGCGTGACTATTTGTACCTCAGGCTCTTCGACGTGCAATACACCAGCCTTGATTACGCTTATCCGGCCGCTACGCTCGACAGAACCCGTTTGGATGTGAATGACCAGACGACCGATAACTATTATACATCCCGGTTAGCCTCGTATTTTGGACGTTTTGTATACAACTACAGGGAAAAATACATGTTACAGGGTAACTTCCGGTATGACGGGGCTTCCAATTTTGGTCCCGACAATCCGTGGGCTTTTTTCCCCTCGTTCTCCGCAGGCTGGACCATCAGCAAGGAAGATTTTTTCCGTTCGGTTGACCAGCTGTCTTTCATCGACGTGATGAAATTGCGTGCCAGCTGGGGGCAAAACGGAAGCCGCCAGGGGCTTACTTCCTTCCCCTATGTTACCACCATGACGGTCATCTATTATTCCGATGCATCGGCTGAAGGATCCAGGGACCCAGCAAAAGTTCCGGGTGTTCCTGCTAACACTGCAGTAACCTGGGAAACCAGCCAGCAGTTCGATATTGGGGCTGATTTCAGGTTCCTTAGAAATACCCTCACATTCTCCCTTGACTGGTACAATAAAAGCACCATCGGTCAGCTGGCCGAAAAGTCAGATATGCCCACTTACCTTGGATTCCAGGGTAATCCCGAAATAAACAGCGGTGAAGTGGTTAACAGAGGATGGGAATTTGATCTTTCCTACCGTAACAGCACCGGTGAACTGCAATATTATGCCAATTTCAATGCTTCCTACCTGCACAACGAGGTCGTCGACTTCGGCGCAGCGCAGGGAAAAGGCGGTGCTGATGTGGGGCAGATGGGGGAAATCAACCGGTATGACATCGGCCAGCCCGTTTGGTATTTCAAAGGGTACGAAGCCATCGGCATTTTCCAGGATACGGCCGAGATCAATCATTACGGTTATACCGATCCTGAAACTGGTAAATTTATCAAACTTCAGTCTGCCGCCAAACCGGGCGATGTGAAATTCAAGGATCAGCCGGTGGATTCGCTGGGCGGTGCAACCGACAGATTACTCGATGCCAATGACAGGGTATATATAGGAAAACCATTGCCCAACTGGACCTTTGGTTTTACACTGGGATTTGAATTCAAGGGAATTGATCTTAGCCTCTTCTTCCAGGGAGTAACGGGCAACCAGATCTACTGGGCAAATTACAGGAATGACCGGACCGAATACAACAAATCAGTGATGTGGTACGAAGAAAGGTGGACCGGTCCCGGCACTTCGACTAAATACCCGCGCGCAACCAACACTTCCAATAACGATAATTTCAGGGTAAGCTCGATGAATGTATACGATGGCGATTACCTGCGCCTGAAGAACCTGACGCTGGGATACACCCTTCCTGCCAATCTTTCCAATAAGGTGTTTATCAAAAAACTCAGGATCTTTTATACCGGCACCAACCTGCTGACCTGGACAAATTATCCCGGAACAGACCCGGAAGTGGGTATGTATGACGCGAATAATAATAACACCCTTGGAATTGACAAAGGGCTTTATCCGCCTACCATGATCCATTCCTTTGGTGTAAATGTTGTGTTCTGATTGGTAAACCATTAAAATCGTAAAAAATGAAAAACAAATATTTCATATTGGGTCTTTTAATAGCCGCGTTCAGCGCATGCACGACGGAAGACCTTAACCTCACTCCAGAGGGAAAGGAACTGGATGTCACCTACTATAAAACCGAATCGCAATTGCAGGAAGCCATACTGGCTGCCTATGATCCGCTTCAGGATATTATCTGGGGGGGTAATTATTTCATGTACGGAAGCATTGCTTCCGATGATGCGATAGGCGGAGGCGCGGACGCTACCGACCAGAAATCGTACCAGCTGGCAGACCGGTTTATCCTGGAAGCATATGAAGACAAAGAAGACAACATGTTCCAGTTTTACAGATCGAGGTTCAGAATGGTATACCGGAGTAACCTGATCATTGAAAATGCCGATGGAACCAGTGAATTTGGCAAAAAAGCCATTGCCCATGCCAATTTTATCAAAGGACTGGCTTATTTTCAACTCACTACCCTGTTCGGCGGTATGCCGATCATCGATGTGGTGGCAAATCCCGAGGACAAATTCCCGCGTGCCACACAGGCCGATACTTGGGCTGCCATTGAAGGGTATTTGCAGAATGCGATAACCGGACTTCCTGCAAGATCGGGAGGTATCGATCCCGATGGTCTGGCCACCAAGGGTTCAGCGCAGGGATTGCTTGGAAAAGTGTATATGTACCAGGGGAAATATACCGAAGCCATCGAAATCCTTGAACAGGTAGCCAGCAACCCGGAATACTCCCTCGAACCGAACTATGCCGATGTCTTCTGGCCTGCCACCAAGCACGGACGGGAATCCCTTTTCGAGATTAATTATACAGCCACCGACCCGGGGGCAGCGTGGGACCAGTATAACAACGGAACTGCGGTTTTCACCCTATGCGGGATACGAACCGGAGAGGTTGGAATGGGAACTCCCGAGACGGTTTCTTTCCTGTGGGGATGGGGAATGAACCAACCCACTCCCAAGCTTGCAAAAGCCTTTGATGATATGGGGGACCTCATAAGGAAGAACAATTCCATTATTTCCTGTGATTCCGTTTTAATGGTTTCCCCCACAACCGCTTTCCAGAATTCAATTACCGGTTACTGGGATATTAAGCATGTGCGCAGGAGAGGCTTCTTCAGAAGTTCCACCCAGGTCAATGCACCCATCCTCCTGCTCCGCCTGTCGGATGTCTACCTGTTGCTGGCAGAGGCCTATGCCAATAAATCAGACGAGACAAATGCACTCAAGTATCTGAATCTTGTGCGCAAAAGGGCAGGTCTGGCAGACGCTACCGGCGGTTCGGATCTGTTGACAAAAATTAAAAAGGAACGGCAGCTCGAGCTTTGCCTCGAAGGCGACCGGTATTTCGACCTGGTTCGCTGGGGGGATGCCCCTACCGAACTTACCGGCGAAGAATACGATGCCGGTGGTAAGAATTATACCACAGGAAAGCCGGGGGTTTCAACCAACGGGCTTTTCCCTATTCCACAGGATGAAATGAACCAGATCGGGAACGATCCCAACTTCCCTCAAAATCCGGGTTATTAATAATAAGGTTAGTTTGTATTAATAGGTTGTAAGGTTGATCCTGTCTGTTTTCCCCTGGCTTTTGCCAGGGGAACAGACGGGAAATTTAAGCCCCGAAAAGGGTTCATCAAACACATGCTATATGCGGTTATCAAAGGCCATTCTCTTTTTGTTTCTCATTGTAAATCAATCTCTTTCAGCAAGTGGATTCCTGAAGGTGCAGGGAAAGACGATCACCGATTCCACCGGTCAGGAGATCATTCTCCGCGGATTGGGCGTGGGCGGATGGTTGCTGCAAGAGGGCTATATGTTCGAAACTTCGTCTTTTGCCAATACCCAGCATGATTTCCGGAAGAAGATCGAAGAACTGATTGGTACCGACAGCACCGATATCTTTTATCAGGCATGGAGGAATAATTTTGTCACAAGGCAGGATATCGACTCTCTTGCATCATGGGGATTTAACTCGTTGCGCCTGCCCATGCATTACAACCTGATGATCTCGTCAACGGATCCGGATACCTTTCTCTCGGAAGGATTCCGTATCATTGACAGCCTTATCGCCTGGTGCAGGGAGAAACATCTTTACCTTATTCTCGATCTTCATGCAGCTCCGGGAGGACAAGGACACGAAGCAGCCATAAGCGATTACGATGACACGAAGCCTTCCTTATGGGAGAGTGAGGAAAATCAGGATCTTACCGTTGCGCTATGGAAAGAGATCGCCAGACGGTATGCCGGGGAAACGGTGATCGGCGGATACGATTTGTTGAATGAACCCAACTGGGAATTGGGCACCTCCAACAGTATTCTCAGGGCTTTTTACATAAGGCTCACGGATGCTATTCGCGAGGTGGATACCAACCATATTCTCTTCATCGAGGGAAACTGGTTCGCCACGGATTTTGCCGGCCTGACGCCCCCATGGGACGATAAACTGGTGTACAGCTTTCATCGTTACTGGAGTTCCTACTTGGCCTCAAGCATACAATACCTTCTGAATATACGGAATACTCATAATGTGCCGCTTTGGATGGGTGAATCGGGGGAGAATTCCAATGCCTGGTTTACCGGA
>JAGDMB010000254.1 GCA_017860375.1 Bacteroidota bacterium
TTTCATTTATCATGAGCTTCATCGATACGCTGTCCTTCCGGTCGGAAACAATTTTATGCGCGACACTGTCTCCCGGTGTGAAATAAAGATCGTTGGTGGAAATCGTGTTGTTCTGGCTATAAAAATAAAGACCGAATTCGGTGGAATCTCCTGAAAACAAAATAACCGGGGTCTGGTAAAACGTTTTATACTTTTTCAGTTCAACCGAATAGGGTCTGCCGCCAAGTGTGGAGATCACCATTTTAACCAAATCATTCTCAAGGGTTATGTATTTCCTTTCTCCGACAGCGGATGCTGCAAATTCTCCATATTGTACTGACTTTTCTTCTTTTGCCGTATCGGGGGCAACCGCCATAGCGGAATCCGAAATCGCCTGTTGTTTTTGTTTCAGCACCTGCTCTTGCTGTAAAACCAGCGCAAGGGAATCCTGCTGCCTTCTTCGTTCCTCCAGTTCTTTCTTATTCGGACTGAAGATAACACCCCAGATGATAAGGATGGCGGCTATTAATAAAATTCCAATGATTGAATTCCTGTCCATGCTTTTAATTCGCGTTAGTTCGTTTTACCTGTGTTGTCTTCCCGGGATCCCGGGATAACGATGCTTTAATGAAATCAACAAACAACGGGTGCGGATGCAACACATTGCTTTGGTATTCGGGATGAAATTGCACTCCGACAAACCATTTGTGGGAAGGGATTTCCATTATCTCCACCAGTCCGTTATCCGGATTAATTCCTGCCGCGATCATCCCGGCTTTTTCAAAATCCTTCAGGTAATGGTCGTTGAATTCATACCGGTGACGGTGTCTTTCACTGATCTCCTCACATCCATATGCCTTGTATGACTTTGTGCTTTCTTTCAGCACGCAGGGATAAGAGCCCAGCCTCATGGTACCGCCTTTTTCCGTAATGCCTTTCTGATCTTCCATGAGGTCAATTACCGGATCGGGTGTCCGGGGGATCATTTCCGTGGAATGAGCTTTTGCAAGGCCCAGTTTATGACGGGCAAATTCAACGACAGCGCATTGCAGTCCCAGGCAAATTCCAAAAAAAGGTACGTCATTTTCACGGGCATATTGTGCCGCCAGTATTTTTCCGTCAATACCCCTGTCTCCGAATCCCGGGGCAACAAGTATTCCTTCAAGTCCCCTGAGCCTGTCCCGGTAGTTTGACTCGTCAATGTTTTCTGAATGGATAAGCGTAAGGTTGACATGGCAATTGTTGGCCGCTCCCGCATGCTTCAACGATTCGGTGATAGACATATACGCGTCCCGGAGTTCCACATATTTTCCTACCAGACCGATATGGACGGAATATTTTGGCTGTTGCATCCTTTTCAGAAAGTTTTTCCAGGGTGCCAGGTCAGGCTGACCCTCATAGTTCATGCCAAGTTTCTTTAAAACGATGACGTCCAGCTTTTCTTTCTGCATGAGGATAGGAACCTCATAAATGGTAGGTGCATCAATGGATTGAATGACTGCCTCTGCATCGACATTGCAGAAAAGAGCCACTTTCCTGCGAAGATCCATGCTCAATTCCCTTTCGGTGCGCAATACAAGTACATTGGGCTGAATACCATTCTCCAGCAGAACCTTCACAGAATGTTGCGTCGGTTTGGTTTTCAGTTCACCGGAAGCAGACAAATAGGGTACCAGTGTAAGATGGATCACCAGCGTATTATTGTCTCCCATTTCCCATTTCAGCTGACGCACCGACTCGATGTAGGGCAATGATTCCATATCACCGACTGTTCCCCCGATCTCCGTGATGACAAAATCATATTTGTGCCGCGAACCGAGCAGTTTTATTCTTCTTTTAATTTCATCGGTGATGTGAGGAATGATCTGAACCGTTTTCCCGAGGTAGTCTCCCCTGCGTTCCTTGTTGATTACCGACTGGTAAATCCTTCCGGTGGTAACATTGTTGGCCTGCGAGGTTGGCATCCCGGTAAACCGCTCGTAATGTCCAAGGTCGAGATCGGTTTCGGCACCGTCTTCCGTCACATAGCATTCTCCGTGCTCGTAAGGATTAAGAGTCCCGGGATCTACATTAATATAGGGATCGAGCTTTTGAATGGTCACCTGGTACCCTCTTGCCTGCAGAAGCTTGGCAAGTGAGGCAGAAATGATTCCTTTCCCCAGCGAGCTTGTAACGCCGCCGGTGACAAAGATATATTTTGTCGGAACAGCCATAGTATTTATAATACTTTTAAAAGCAAGGGTTATTCTTCCATATCGTCGATCATGCTTATTTTTTTGCGGAGCAGAACAATGTTCTTTTTGGCCTCTTCAATTTTTAACTCCACTTCTTTGATCATCGATTCTGCATTTTTACTTTTGGCAAAGAAACCAATATTATTTTCCCACAGTACCATATCGCTTTCGAGTTGCTTAAGCCGGGTGATGTATTTTTCTCTTTCCTGGCGTATGCGTTGCCCGCTGTTGGGCTTGTCAAGTATATTCTCCAGCTTTGTTCTGAACTTGAGCAGGTTCTTTCGTCCTTCGTCAATTTGCAGCTCATCAAATTTTTTATTAATGACAGCCCTGTATCTTTCCAGTATATCTTCCTTCATTTTCAGCGGAACAAAACCTATCTCGGCCCATTGCCGCTGAAATTCCTTGAGTTTATTCAGCGATTCTTCGGCATTATCGGTGATCCGGTATTCCTCAATCAGATGGATAAGTTCATTTTTCTTCTGCAGGTTGCTTTCGAAGGAATCATCCACTTCGGCAAAGTGTTTCGATTTGCGTTCAAAAAACATATCGCAGGCTGTGCGAAACCGTTTCCATATTTTGTCGGATAGCCTGAAAGACACGGGCCCGATTTCTTTCCACCGTTGCTGCAGGGCAATTAATTCTTCCGTTGTTTTTTTCCATTCCGTGCTTTCCTGAAGCAATTCAGCCTGAACACAAAGGTCAGTTTTCAATTGCAGGTTATTATCCTGTTCCTCTTTGATCGTCGAATAGAAATCACGTTTCCGGTTGAAAAATGCATCACAGGCAGTACGGAAACGAAGGTAAATGCGGTTGTTGTCTTTTTTGGGTGCAAATCCGATGGTCTTCCATACTTTCTGCAATTCCATCATATCATTGGATAACCGGCTCCAGTCTTTATTGGATGAAATTTCCTGATTGCAGAGTTCTTCGGCTTTTTCGCATAATATTATCTTGGCATCCAGGTTATTCTTTTGTTCGGTTTTCAGGCCCACAAAATGATCCTGGTGTTTTTTATTGATCTTGGCAGTCGCTTCCTTAAACCTGTCCCAAATTTCTGTGCGCATGTCGGGTGGAACGGGACCGATTTCCCTCCACTGATCATGCAGTTCCTGCAGGATCCTAAAAGCATTCATAATGTTTGATTCCAGCAGCAATTCTTCGGCTTTCTCACACAGAACCAGTTTGGCCTCCAGGTTTTTCTTCAGATCGAGATCCCGAAGTTCCTGGTTGATCTTGATGTAATCGTAGAATGCCTCAACATGATGGTGGTAATTGTCCCAAAGGTTTTTAACATTGATCTGAGGCACTGGCCCAATGGATCTCCAATGGCGCTGCAAATCCCTGAACTCCTGAAAAGTCTTGTTGATCGATTCCTGCTTGTTGGAAAGTTCCTTTATCGCTTCTATGATTTTATATTTCTCCTCCAGGTTTTTTTGTTTCTGCTCTTCCTGAACCTTGGTATATTCTGCCTTCTGATCTTTGAATGTTTTTAAAAGCTCTTTCAGTTCTTTTTCCAATGGATCTTCATCCGGCATGAAATCCTCCAGTTCGCCTCCTGCCTCAATAAAGGTTTTCCTCTTTTTTTCAATATCGGCCTTGTGTTTTTTGTAAAAATTGATCTTTATGTTTTCAACATCATTGATAATTTCATGAATCGCTTTCTGATGGATAAAATCCTTGAGAATCGCCACCAGGTCCTCCTTGGACAGTGCAGCGTATTGAATTTTTTCCGGTCCTTCCGGCAAGGGTGCCTGTGGATTTTCAGCCGGCAGATTTTCCGCTGCATGACCATCCTTTACCGACTGATCGGGGCTGGTTTTCTTATCCGGAACAACAACAGCCTCCGAACCCTCGGGGACGGCCTCCGCTTTTACTGGCAGTTCCTCGGTTGTGGATACAAGGACTGCGGTCTTTGCCTTTGTTCTGCTTCTCTTTTTTACGACAGATACTTCCTCCGTGGAAGCGGAGTTTTCAGTAGTTTCAACTGGCTGGTTCACTTCTTTTTCCTGCTCCTCAGCCACTTGCTTTTTTGTGCTTTTCATACTTTCATTCTCATATATTCTGCTCTGTCATCCGGTAAACCAGGATTGGAAAAGCAGAAATTCAGTTTGAAGACCGGGTAATCCCCATTTGACATCACGATGTCAGGGGTGTTCAGCTTGAACAGATCAATGTATTTAATTACTATTCAATACCATCCTTTATTTTCAGCTTTCTTAACGAACTACGAAAATATATATTAATGACTAATAGTCAAAGTTTTTTCGCGAATTTAAAGGCCGAATCCCAAAT
>JAGDMB010000255.1 GCA_017860375.1 Bacteroidota bacterium
CTTGGGATTTGCCCAGTTAAACGCTAAGTTCCAGGTGAAACTTTTCGATTTCACAATGTCGGCGTCAAGCTCCAATTCAATCCCCGTCGTAGTCATGCTGGCCGCATTCATATATTTGTTTCCATATCCTGTAGAGAACGCAATAGGCACGGACAACAACAGATCGGTATTGGTATTCTGGAAATATGCCACATCCAAATGCAGGCGATTATTTAAAAATCTGAACTCACCGCCGACTTCAAATGTTTTCATTTTCTCGGGTTTCAGGTCCAGGTTTCCAAGCTGATCGGTATATGTATATCCGCTCACACCAAGGAAGGGGAACTGAATACCGGTGGTCCAGCCATCCAGGAAGGCGCCGACATAATAATAATTATCCGTGGCATACAAGGCTGCGTCCTGTGCAGTAACCGCATAAGAAGCCCTTAACTTACCAAAGGAAAGAATATTATTGTCCTTAAGCCCGCCCAGTTCGGTAAAAATAAAGCCCAAACTGACAGAGGGATAGAAAAAGGAATTATTCGCTTCGGGCAGGGTGGTTGATTGTTCATTGCGTAATGTAGCGTCAAAGAACAACATACTCTTGTAACCCAATGCCAGTTCTCCGAAAAAGGCAAGGGTGCGCTTTTCGTTGGATGCTTCATAGCCCCTGTTGTCGGTAGTATTCGCCATATTGTCCCAATCGGTGATCACAATATTAAGGGCCTGTGCGTTTGTACCTTCATAAGTGGATTGGTACATGTTATTTCCCAGGGTCAGACTGGCATCCAGATCTCCAAATGTTTTGTGGAAATTCAGCAGCAGGTCAGAGTTCAGGTCACGGTTAATGGAATTATCCACTTCTACTGATCCATCGGGGTAAGTATTGGAATATTTGGCCAAATAATCCCTATACCCGCCACTGATTAAATCAACACCCAACCGGTAGGTAACGTTCATCCAGGTCAGGGGTGCATAACTCAGGTGTATATCGCCAATTACACGGTCGGCATGGCCTTTATACCAGTTTTTATTGGCCGTCCAGTAGGGATTATCATACCCTGTTCCGCCCCTGTAACTGCGCTGTTTACCATTTTCGAATATGTAACCGTATGAATTGTCAAAAGTGATAGGCGTTCTGAGCAGACCCAGCATCACACCCGATGTGTTGGAACCCTGCTGTATGCGTTGGCTTTTCTGAGAACTATAGTTAATATTGGCTCCCATTGAAAATTTGGCATTTAACTTATGGTCGGCCGAAATCTTAAAGTTCGTTTTATTAAAGCTATTATTGGGAACCACGCCTGTTGCATTTGTATTGCCAATGGAAAAATAAAAAGTAGACCTTTCATTACCACCCGATATCCCTAGGTTGTTATTATACGTGTAGGCCGTCTGGAAAAATTCATAGGGATCATAGGTTACAATCGGCTTACCGTTAGACAGAGGATCGTTCTGGGATACGATATAGCCATTCGGGTCCCATTTTTTCATATAGTCAGCAGCATTGGAATATTTGCTTGGGTTGGCAGGAAAGGCTGCATCATCGGTGGCATACCGGCAGGTATCAATCCTGGGGCCCCATGATGTAGAACTAAAGGCTGCAAACTTTCCACTGCTTCCTTCTGCATATTTGCTCTGTCTTTCCGGAAGCTGGGAAACTTTCTCCATCGTGACCGATGAATTAAAGTCTATCTTAATTTTGCCGGCTTGTCCTTTCTTGGTGGTAATGATAATTGCACCGGTTGCAGCCCTCAATCCATAAAGAGCCGTTGCCGCGCCACCTTTCAATACAGACATGCTTTCAATATCGTTGGGGTTAAGGCTGATCGCGTCGTCGGAATGCGCTACGCCGTCGACATCATCCTCTCCACCTCCGGACTGAATAGGTACACCGTCAACAACCATCAAGGGTCTGTTATTCCGGGTAAGAGAAGCAGAACCGCGGATTTCCACAAAAGTCGAAGCACCCGCCATACCGCTGGAACTATTGACGCGGACTCCGGCTACTTTACCGGACAGTGAATTAATGACGTTGACGTTCTTCGATTTTTCAATTTCCTCGCTCTTTACCTCCTGAATTGTATACCCGAGGGCATTTTTGGAACGACTGATACCCAAAGCAGTTACAACTACTTCATCGACTGCCAGAACCTCGGATTCCAATGCAACATCGATAACGGTCTTTCCCGCTACCCTTATTTCCTGGGTCGTATATCCCACGGAACTTACCATGATGGTTGCATCGGAAGGGACGGTCAGCGTAAAATTACCATTTACATCTGTGGCAACACCCGTTGTAGTGCCCTTTACAACAATTGACACACCGGGCAGCGCACTGCCATCTTCAGCACTGGTAATTTTACCTTTTAATTGTACGTCCTGCGCATAAATGGCCGTGAAGCCAAATAACAACAGGCATACAAGCATGCTTGTAATTCTTTTCATAGATCGAAATTTTAGGTTTATAATAGGTTAAAAACTAATATTCGCGTGAACAATCACTCCAAATTATTCACCTATTCAAATCTAAAAAAAAAATAATTAAAATAAAAGTTTGCCACTTTTTTTTAAACTGCTTATAATTAATAGTTTACAATGTATTGTTATGATTTCGTATTGAATAAATATTAAAAATCATGGATGAGGCATCAGGTTTGCATGATTTCAGGGATTCAAAAACGCCGTTTTTACCATTCGCGGCATTTTTGGAAATGTTCATCGATAAAAAAGGTTCTTTCGTCAAATACCGGCCAGCCAATTTTTAATAATTTAGCAGCCTTCACCTTTATTATATTGTAATACATGCACGATTCTATAGAATAATTGATGCTCGATGAACAAACAGGTCACCATACTGGTATTTTTTATCTGCAGGCTGTTCCTGTCTACCGTGGAATACTCCTGCAGTTGTCAGCCGTTTGCGGCAGGAACGGTGATGGATACCATCCGTGTCCGGTCGGACAGAAAGGAAAGCTATGCATTGTATTTACCCCCTGGCTATACAGCCCGTTCACAATGGCCGGTGATCTATTTTTTTGAACCGGGGGGCAGGGGATCTCTGCCCTTGCACCTATACGAGGACCTTGCCACGGAACACGGATTTATTTTGATCTCTTCCAACAACTGCAGGAACGGGGCTTTTGAGGTCATGGAACCTATTGCCGGACGTCTTTTTGAAGATACACGGACCAGGTTCAGCATCGATACGGCCCATATTTATTTTGCCGGTTTTTCAGGCGGTTCAAAGCTGGCTTTCCGGCTGGCACAGAAAAATCCGGTCATCAGCGCGGTGATCGGATGCGGAGCCAGCTATCCGGTGGCCGGTCTGACAAAAAACAACATTCGTTTTATTTACAGCGGTATTGTTGGAACCAGTGATATGAATTATTATTCCATGCACCAGAATAAAAATATCCTCGACAGCCTTGGATTTCCCTATTACCTTATATGCTTTGAGGGTAGTCATCGCTGGCCGCCGGCCCCGGTCTTCAATGAAGCATTGTGGTGGACCATGATCCGGGACAATCTCAAAGGAAGGGAAAATTTTTCCGAATTGTTTTCGCTGATGTCAATGGCCATAGACAGCGCCCTGGAAGAGAAAAATTATTACAGTGCCAACCTTAGAGCCATGGAAATGAAAAAAATATTTGCGAACACGGCTTACGAAATTCCGGCTGATTCAATTCTGAAAAGGATCAACCGTGATCCTCTCTTTGCCCTGCAAATAAAAAAACTGAACCGCATTGCAAAAGAAGAAGCCTCCTTTCAGCATGAAATTGTCAATGCTTTTGTTGCCCTCTCAAATAGCCAATATACCCAGGCCGATACGGTGCATACTCCTTCCTGGTGGGAAAGCCAGCATAAGCGATGCTGCAGGCTAATCTCGGGCAAAGATCCGGAAAAACAAAAACTGGGGAAAAGAATGGACGGGCTTATCGTGGCTTTTTTCTATGAACAGGGTGCCGGTTACATGTCCGAGCATGACTATAAACGATCCGTCATGGTGTATGATATTCTGGTTATTTTCCGACCTGAATCCTGGTATGGATATTTGCAGCTGTCCGGCTGCTACAAAGCAATGGATCAACCACAAAAGGCAGAAAGATACCTGGAAATTGCCCGAAAGAAAGGATTTTCAGATGACAATAAATTGTAATTCAACCAAAAGGTGATACAGGCAGAATCAACAGTTTATCACATAAAGCTTACCCTATGGCTTTCAGAACATAGGCCAGCGCGAATCCCAGGTAATTCCCAATGGCGTAACCGATCAACCCTATGGTGAGACCGGCAATGATGACTTCACGGTTGCGCAATGCCCCGGCGACCATAGGCACAAACGGTGGGGAGCAAACAAGGGCCGTATGGGCGATCATCAGGGTATCGGCGTCCACCTTAAATATCCAGGAGAGAAAGGCATGCAAACACAATGATCCCAGCACCGCAAAGGTAATGTATAAAAACAGTGCCGAAGAAATATCCAGCAACTGACGGAAATT
>JAGDMB010000459.1 GCA_017860375.1 Bacteroidota bacterium
ATTGATCGTAAGCTTATGGACGTATGAACCGGAGAGTCCTCTTTTTAAATCAGCCTGTATCTTCTCAATGGATGAAAATTTTACTTTTTGTTTCAGGTTATAGGAAATGACATTGCCGTTTTCATCCGTGACCCATTGCCATAAAGCCTCGTTCAGGTGATATTTTTCAGCTATCGTATATATATACTTTGCAAAATCAAGTGAAAATACGATGTTACCCACGAGTACGCTGTTTTTGTAAATAGGTATGGAATACTGATAGCCTTCCGGGGTTTTCTGCACCAGATCCTTTCCGATAAGCGCCTTTTGCTTTTGCGCAGTGTAGGGATCAATGATCAGGGTATTCTTTTTATCATAGAAGAGGTTGACCACGTTTTTGTTCTGATCATAGATATAGACATTTTTAATCAGATCTTTATAATTCGAATAAAGCAATTCTATTTTTGAAATGGCTGCTGTCTTGAAAGTTTCGCTGCCTATGATCCCGGTCAGATCTTCGGTAAACAACAGGTAATTCGATTCGTTTGTAAAACGAAGCACATTTCTTTCAATTTCATTACCGCAGTTTTGAACCTCGGCTTCAAGAATTTCTCTTTGATTGGCCAGGTGCCGGGCATGAATTCTCCAGAAGGAAAACAGGATCACAGCCAAAACAGCCAGAAAAACCAAAAGGAAAGTGAAGGTATATTTTTTCATTATATCCTCATCATCAGATAGATCCATTAAATTCACCCCCGGGGAGCGGATCATGAATCGAATAAATATTGTTTATTTTCTTAATATTCTGATTGAATTTTGCGGCAAGTTATTAACATAATCTGCAATCACCAAAAAACTTTTTCACATGCGGTATTTTTCATTCCGGTCGAGGAAAATATTCACATAGCTTTGGTACCGCGACGGTGCAAGAATTCCATCCTCCACTGCTTTTATGACTGCACAACCGGGTTCATGAATATGGGTGCAGTTATAGAAAGAACAATTTTGGGATACCCTGAAAATATCGGTGAAATACAAGCCAATTTCGTTTTTGGCCAGTTCAATGATACCGAATCCGCGTATCCCGGGAGTATCGATAATATTGCCTCCGTTTGGAAGGGTAATCATTTCAGCGTAGGTAGTGGCATGTTTTCCGGTTTTATGGGAAGCCGAAATTTCAAGGGTCTTCAGGTTCGCTTCCGGGCATATCCGGTTGATCAGGGTAGACTTGCCAACACCTGAATTTCCTGCAAGAAGGCTGGTTTTATCTTTCATGCTGTCCACCACCGCCTCCATTCCTTTTCCGGTTTTTACCGAAATCTCCATGCAGGCATAAGCGGCCGACCGGTATGTTTCGGTTACGGAATGCAAGAAAGATAAGGACTCTCCGCTTAGCAGGTCTGTTTTGTTGATGAGCAGGATTACCGGAATATGATAGGCTTCGGCTGCAATTAGCAGGTCTGTTTTGTTGATGAGCAGGATTACCGGAATATGATAGGCTTCGGCTGCAAGCAGGAACCGGTCTGCAAACTCAAGGGGTGTTTCGGGCATTGCCAGGGTAATCATTAAAAATGCCTGGTCAAGGTTGGCGGCAAGGATATGCGCCTCCTTTGACAAATTGGAGGACCGGCGGATGATATAATTTTTACGGGGCTCAATATGGATAATCAGGCCTGCACCATCGCGATTGGTTTCATAGCTCACCCGGTCACCAACAGCAACAGGATTGGTAATGGTCAGCTCTTTTTCACGGAACCTTCCCCGGATTTTGCAGGGAATGATTTTATCACCATCCTTAACTGTATGCCAGCTGCCTGTTGTTTTTATGACAATACCGTGGTTCAAGATCAGCGAAGAATGATTACTTTTGAAGTGCTAAAATACGCATTGATTCGTATTTTTATATAAGATATGCCAACAGAATCGTGAGGTTCCTTTCCATAAAAAGGGAATGAGCCGGGTGCATTTGAAAATTTTACTATCCATGAAAACCATTACACAAAGCCATTTTGTCAGCGCTACGCCCGAGGAAGTGTACCTGGCCCTGACCAATCCGCTGACCATTGAATTATGGAGCGGTTATCCGGCCGATATGCAGCCTGTTGAGGGAAGCGAGTTTGCCCTTTTCGAAGGCGATATTTCGGGAATGAATATTGCATTGATTCCGAACCGGAAGGTCGTGCAGGAATGGTATTTCGGGGATGGACCCGAAAAATCCATCGTTACCATATCGTTGAGGCCCGGAGATGGAGGCACTCATGTGGATCTGGAACATACCAATATACCCGATACGGAGGTGGAAAATATGGCAGAAGGCTGGAAATCGTATTATTGGGGCGCGATTAAGAAATATTTCAGGTAAAGCGCAGAACGTTTTGTAATCCTTTCCGGCTTGAAGGAGGAAAAAGTATTGAAGGTATCCAGACAGGATATTGATCTCATGGCTCCCGTGGGTTCATTTGAAACCTTGCATGCAGCGATACAGGGAGGTGCAGATTCTGTTTATTTCGGGATAGACAGGCTCAATATGCGCGCCCGGTCGGTTTATAATTTCACCCCGGCTGACCTGCAGAAAATAGTGCGGTATAGTAAGAGTTTTAATAAAAGGACCTACCTGACCTTAAATGTGGTGGTGTATGACAATGAAATGACCCGGATGAAGGAAATACTCGACCGGGCAAAAGAAAAAGGAATCGATGCCGTAATTGCTTCTGACCAGGCGGTTATTCAGTATTGCCGGACCATCGGAATGGAAGTTCATTTGTCCACCCAACTCAACATCAGCAACCTGGAGACACTTGCCTTCTATTCAGCCTATGCGGATGTGGCGGTATTGGCCCGGGAACTTGACCTGAAACA
>JAGDMB010000002.1 GCA_017860375.1 Bacteroidota bacterium
TATCAACAAACTGCAATATCCAAGCCTGAGCCGTAAACCCCTGAAACTGATTGACAGAAGGTGAGAAAAGAAGGGTCACTGTTTTGATATACATGCACAATGGTGGTTATAAACCATGCAGAGACAGATCGTATCGGTTACAGGCATGAAATAAGTACTGAAGTATTGGCCGGATGGAATTTTCGCATTGCGTTAAAGTGTATGATTGCAGGTGTCTGTTTCATTTAACTTTACTAACAATTTCGTATCTTCGTATGGCAACGCATAAAACTTTGTTGAAATGAAAACGAGAACAATAGTATGAAGATCTGGTATTAACTTAAATTATAAGGCTATGAAAAAGTTATTTTTTCTTATTGGTACATTTCTTTTCTTTGTTTCTGCCGGATTGATGGCGAACAAAACCAGCGTGGAAATCAAAGCACCTGCGGAAATTAAAAAAGGAACTGAAGTCACTCTTGTGATCAATGTATTCCATAATGGCAACAGCAAATCACATCATACCGACTGGGTCTTTCTGAAGATCAACGGAAAAGAAGTAAAACGGTGGGAGTATAGCAGTGAAAATCTGCCTGCCGGCGGTGATTTTACACTTGAATTCAAGTACGTAGTTACGGATGATATTACCATTGAAGCACAAGGAAATTGCAATCTTCATGGAAGTGCCGGAAGCAAAAGCGCCACAATAAAAGCCAAATAAATTACTTAGCCTATGTATGCACTTATTCTTCCCCTTGGGATTCTTAATTTTCTGCTGGTATTGTTTCAGATACTGGGCGGGCTCAAAGTCATAAAAGTATCCTTTAAGGTTCACAAAATCATGGGGATACTTTTGGGTATCTTTGCATTGATTCACGGAGCCATTGCTGTTTTCTTTGTTTAGGAAAAACAGGCTTTGTATCCGTTTTCTCCTGGCCCTGAATGGAACCTGATCGTTGCTTTCAGGTGCTGCTTTTCTATCATTGCACTAAGAATGAGGATTTTACTTCAGGGATAAGAACAATTAAGAATAACGGCATACCCCGGATTCATTATTTTGATTATCTGCTTTTTTTAACCAGATTTGCGTAATTATTTTATGCGAAAATGGAATGTCGCGCAAAGAGGACATAGATTTCGGGAAAACCAGCATGAAGAAGAGAGAGTTAATTACAAGAACAGTGATCCGTGTCCGGTTTAATGAAGTGGATTCCATGGGAGTTGTCTGGCATGGTAATTATATCCGATATTTTGAAGACGGCCGGGAGGATTTTGGAGACAGATTCAGCATTAATTATCTTGATTTTCGTAACCGCGGCATTCTTATCCCGATTGTAAAGGTTGTCTGTGACTTTAAAAAACCACTTATTTACGGGGACACGGCCCTGGTTGAAACAAGATTTGTGGATTCTGAGGCTGCAAAGATCCTGTATGACTATACCCTTTTCAATAATAAAAGCCATGAAATTGTGGCCACAGGTTCCAGCATACAGGTTTTTCTGAGCCTTAATCGGGAACTGCTGCTTGATTTTCCTCCTTTTTTCCTCGACTGGAAGAAGCGTAACGGACTCTTGCCCCCGGATAATGACCCGGGATTAATTTGAACCTTTTATGAAGTGACAGACGTTTTCATAACTTCCGATAATATAATTACTCCGCTGGGTTTTTCAACACCTGAAAATGCCGGAAATATGCTGGCCGATAAGACCGGTATAAGGTTAACCAGGGATGAAAAAATTGCTCCCGGACCTTTCTATGCATCCCTGCTGGATACTTCAATGCTTCAGGATCAATTCGCCACATTGGATGATCCCGGAAAATTCACACGGTTTGAACAACTTGCCCTTCTTTCGGTTCACAGCGCCCTTTCCGGAGCAGGTATCGAACCTGCCGATCCCAAAACCCTTTTCATTCTTTCTACCACAAAGGGAAACATTGATATACTGCAAAAGGAAAATGAACGTAAATTCGGTAAGGAAAGAGTGTATTTATGGCACACCGCCCGTCTCATTCAGCATTATTTTGGATTCAGGAATGAACCGGTTGTTGTTTCCAATGCCTGTATTTCGGGCGTTCAGGCTATACTGACCGGTGCACGATTAATCCGGGCCGGCCTTTATGAAAATGTCATCATCAACGGAACCGACATTATCACGGAATTTGTCATGTCGGGTTTCAGTTCTTTTAAGTCACTCAGCAACGGACCCTGCCGTCCTTTCGACAAAACGCGTGACGGACTGTCGCTGGGGGAAGGATCGGGAACCATTATTCTGTCAAAAAATCCTTCGCATATTGACAGCCATGTTATTGTTGGCGAAGGCTTTTCAAGCAATGATGCCAATCATATATCAGGTCCTTCCAGGACAGGAGAAGGATTGTTCATCGCCATTGAGGGTGTGATGAAAAGATCTCCTGTGACAGTCGATTTTATTTCCGCTCACGGTACGGCCACCTCCTACAACGATGAGATGGAATCCATGGCCATTACTCGAGCCGGACTGCAGACAGTGCCGGTTAACAGTTTTAAAGGTTACTGGGGACATACCCTGGGCGCTGCCGGAGTTATCGAATCCGTCATGTGCGTCTATAGCCTTCGTGAAAAGGTCTTGTTGCATACAAAAGGGTATCATGACCCTGGTGTTACAAATCCTGTTGCCGTGATAGACAAGGTGATTCATCGGGAAATCAGCCATTGCCTGAAAATAGCTTCAGGATTCGGCGGCTGTAATATTGCATTGTTATTTCATAAAAAATGACGAATTCCGGTTTCATAAGCAGATTTTGTTCAATCCGTAACAACACGGTAGTTGTCAACAATAAAACGGAATTTTTCCGGCCGGATGAAAAACCGGAGAAATTTCTGACCGGTGTTTACCAGCACTTCGCCATTCAATATCCGAAGTTCTATAAGATGGATATCCTGAGCAAGCTTGGCTTTTTATCTGTCGAGCTGCTCCTCAGGGATACCGGATTGCTTGAAAAATATGCGGGTCATAAAACGGGTATCATTCTCATGAATGCTTCCTCTTCTCTGGATACCGACAGGCGTCACCAGGAAAGTATACTGGACCGGGCAAACTATTTTCCCAGTCCGGCCGTTTTTGTTTATACCTTGCCCAATATCATGATCGGGGAGATAAGCATCAGGCATAAGATCACCGGGGAAGGCACTTTCTTTGTCCGGGAAAGATTCGATGCCTCTTTTCTGGTAAGCTATATCCGCCAGTTGTTTGATACGGGCATACTGCAGTGTTGTATTACAGGATGGACTGAGACGAACGGGGACGACTATGAATCGGTCATGTATTTTGTAGAGAAAACCGACAGACCTATGGACGGAATTGCTAATTTTGACGCCGCTACGATACAAAAATTATACGATAAAGTGAAATAAGGTATGGAACAACTTATCCAGAAGCTGAAGGAAGAAATCATTGATGCCCTGAATTTATCGGAAATGAATCCGGAACAGATCGATGATAAAGCACCTCTTTTTATTGATGGTTTGGGCCTTGATTCGATTGATGCACTGGAACTGACAGTTCTGCTGGAAAAAAAATACGGACTGAGAATCAGTACCGCTGAAGAGGGCAAAAAGGTGTTGTATTCGGTAAGGTCGATGGCAGAGTTTATTACAGCCAACGGGAAAGCATGAATTATTTGTTCCATGCATCTTTTGCTCTTCGAAAAACAAGAAATTAACCATTACTCTTAAAATCTCAGGTTGTGTCAGACCGCGTTTTTGTTACCGGTATTGGTGTCATTTCCGCCCTCGGCTTTGACATCGACGAAACCGCTTCCGCATTGCAGAAATCAAAAAGCGGCATTGGCCGCATTTCGCTTTTTGACACTGTGTACAAAGAGGAAATACCGGTAGCGGAAGTTAAGGCTTCCAACATTGAACTTGCTGAAAGGGCACAGGTAAAACAGGATGGATTGTTTTCCCGGACTTCCCTGCTGGGGCTTATCGCTGCACGGCAGGCATTGTCACAGGCTCAGGTCAGGGATTTTGCCGGAACCAGGACCGGTTTGATTTCCGCCACCACCACAGGGGGCATGGACCGGAGTGAAAGATTTTTTAAGGAATATCTGAAAAACAACAGAAGAGGCCGTTTACGGGATATTGTCACCCATGATTGCGGCAACAGTACAGAAATTATTGCAAAGCAAACCGGAATAAGGGATTACGTAACCACCATCAGTACCGCCTGTTCGTCATCGGCCAACGCTATATTGTTGGGTGCACGCCTGGTTCAGAACGGAATGCTGGACCGGGTTCTGGCAGGCGGGGTGGATGCCCTGACCCTCTTTACTCTGAATGGCTTCAACAGCCTGATGATTCTTGACCGAAACGGTTGCAAACCTTTTGATGAGGAAAGAAACGGACTTACTCTGGGCGAAGGAGCGGGATTTCTGATGATCGAATCGGAAAGCTTGGCTAAAAAACAAGGCAAGACCATTCTGGGTGAAGTAAAAGGCTATGGGAATGCCTGTGATGCACATCATCAGACCGCCTCTTCACCCGAGGGAAACGGAGCCTACCTTTCCATGGAAAAGGCTCTTATAACAGCCGGCCTGAAGCCTGCCATGATCGACTATATTAACGCCCATGGTACCGGTACCAAAAACAATGATTTATCGGAAGGGATCGCAATAAAAAGACTCTTTCAGGATTCTGTTCCCGCTTTCAGTTCAACAAAGGCCTATACAGGGCATACGCTGGGTGCGGCCGGGGCCATTGAAGCGGTTTTCTGTATTATGGCCCTGCAGCATCAATGGCTCTATCCTAACCTTAATTTCAGACAGACCATGAAAGAACTTGGATTTTCACCCGTTGCAAGCTTTCAACATCACGTTCCGGTTCGATATATCATGTCCAATTCATTCGGATTCGGCGGTAATAATACGAGTATAATTTTTTCGGGATGCTGATATGGAAGCCTTTATTGATGGAATAAGCGCGATCTCACCGCAAAAGACCCTCGACGGATCGGTGTTTCTGCAGGAACTACAGGAATACAAAGGCGTTCATGCACTGAAATGCATAGAACCCCCTTATAGTGATTTTCTTGATCCAATGGCCTCACGGCGCATGAGCCGAATTGTCAAAATGGGAGCTTGTGCCGCCATGAAATGCCTGAAGGAGGCCTCCCTTGAAAACCCCGGTGCCATCATCACCGGAACCGGTCTGGGGTGCATTGAAGACACAGAGAAATTTCTCACTTCCCTGTATACCAATGAAGAAAAACTTTTAAATCCCACTCCTTTTATTCAGTCGACGCACAATACCGTTGCTGCTGCCATTGCTCTGATGCTTAAATGCAACAGTTACAACAACACTTACGTTCACCGGGGTTTCTCTTTTGAAAGCGCCCTGCTTGACGGCCTTATGCTGTTGCATGAGGGAACTGCGGAACGGGTCCTGGTCGGCGGTCTGGATGAACTGACAAACCACTCCTTCGCCATCACAAACCGCCTGGGATTCTGGAAGAGGCAACCCATAGACAGCCTCAGGCTGCTGGAGTATAAAAGTAAAGGGAGCCTGGCCGGAGAAGGAGTTGCATTCTTTGCACTAAACCGTGAGAAAAGTGAAAAAACCATTGCCATGATCCGTTCCATCGATACTATTTTTAATCCCGGAACTCCTGCTGAAACAGAACGCCGGTTATCCGTTTTTGTTGAAAAAGCCGCAGGAGGGATGGGTAAGCTGGATCTTATCGTTTTGGGAATGAACGGAGATCCGGAAATGGATGAAGTCTACCGTCATCTGGTGAATACTCTGTTCGGTTTGGTACCCTGCGCTTATTTTAAGCATTTATGCGGTGAATACGATACCGCATCGTCCTTTGCCCTGTACCTGGCTGCTGCGATACTTAAAGAACAAAAGGTTCCGGAAGCAATCCGGCTCGACAAGAGATCCATAGGACAGATAAAAAATATACTGGTATACAATCATGTGAGAAACAGTAACCACTCGATGTTTGTAGTTTCGGCATGCTGAAATATAAAAAAATACTGCTTGCTTTCGGCCTTTTGCTGATGGTAGTCTTGCTTATGGATTATTTTTATCCGGTAAGCATCGGGTGGTATATTGGCATTCTTATTGCAGCGGTCGGAATGCTGGCCTATGGTTCCATTTCCATCCGGTCAGGTTTTTACGGTCGGGTCATTTGCTCCTTTGATTCCGGTGATAAAGTCATGGCCCTGACTTTTGACGACGGTCCTGATGAGCTGGTTACCCCGCAGGTGCTTGACCTTTTGAAAAGAGAGCATATAAAGGCTGCCTTTTTTTGCGTCGGATCCCGGATATTAACGTATCCTGCATTGATTGAACGGATGGACAGGGAAGGACATATCATTGGGAATCACAGTTTTTCGCATCATTTCTTTTTTGATCTCTTTTCCGTTAAAAGGATGGAGGAAGAACTGATGAAAACGGAAAAACTGGTTGAACGCATTATCCATAAAAAGATTCAGCTTTTCAGACCTCCCTATGGTGTTACCAATCCGTTGCTGGCAAGAGCATTGCAAAAGATGAATTATTCCGTCATTGGCTGGACGGTGAAATCAAAAGATACGGTGATCAGGGATGAACAAAAGCTGTATGACAGACTAACCGGCAAAACCGGAAATGGAGGCATCATTCTTTTCCATGATACCCGTCCTCACCTGGTTCCTGTTCTCGACAAATTCATAAAATATGCACGTGAAAATGAGTACCGCTTTGAACGCCTCGACAAAATCCTGCAAATTGCAGCGTATGAATAGAACGGTTGCTTTCTTTGCCTGTTTCTGCCTGATCTTCGTCATGCCGCACGCCGGCGCTCAGGAAACCTTTAAACCCATGAGCGACATCGCGACATTCAAAGAGAAACTGGCTGCTATGTCGGGGGCGACTCAAACGATTGTATGCAATTTCGTTCAGGAGAAAAATCTGAGTGTATTGTCGGAAAAGGTCATTTCAAAGGGGCAGTTCTATTTTAAAAAAGAAAACAATATCCGCTGGGAATATACGGATCCATACAAATACCTGATCATCATCAGCAACAATCAGCTGTTTACCCGTGACGACAAAAACCAGAATCAATACGACATTCAATCCAGTGCGATGTTTCAGGAAATGAACAAGTTTATCAGCGGTTGTATACAGGGGGATATCCTGAAAAATGACAGGGATTATGCCATAACGTATTTTGAAAGCAGCAGGTCATATTATGTTACACTGATTCCCCGTAATGAAAAGATGAAACAAATGTTGAATGAGGTACAGATCTTTTTTGACAGGAAGGATCTGACGGTTTCCAGTCTCAAAATGATTGAATCGGGGGAAGATTATACGCGCATAAATTTCATTGACAAGAAACTGAATACAGAAATACCGGTTGAAAAATTTAATTTTAAGTAGCCTTTTATTATTGTTGCTGGGCGGGTGTTCCGGTTCCCGTTTTTACCGATTACAAAGGATGCCCGAAACAGCCATCAGCAAAAACCATATCCTCCCCTGGTTCCAGGGGGATACCATTCGTTTCTTGTTCCGCGCCCATGTGGAGTTCCACAGGCATCATCTTGGCGGATTAATGCTCATAAAGCCCATGAATGGAGAGAGTTACAGGGTGCTTTTCATGACTGAGGTAGGAATAAAGATTTTTGATATGGAATTCTTCCGCAACGGCGATTTTAAGTTGCATTACTTGCTGGATGCAATGAAGCGCAAATCCCTTCTCGAGAGCTTAAAAAACGATATGGGTCTGATACTTTACCCTGTTGGCGGGGACACACAAATTGAAATGAGGAAAGACAGGGAAACCGGAAACGTTGTGATCCAATCAATGAATAGGAACGGGGTGAACTATTTTTTCATCAATGAACAGAACAGGGTGAATAAAATCAAGCAGAGAGACGGATGTATACAAAGGATGAATATGACCCTGTACAGCGCAGATTCAAGGGAAATCGATTCCATCCGAATTTGCCATTCTCCGGTGAAAATGAACATTTATTTGTCAAAACTTAATGAAAACAGATCCGAAATTTCTGAATGATTTGTATGTCATAAAGGACATCAGGGAAGAATTGGCCAGCAATAAATTTACCGTTCTGATCGAATTGAATTCCAATCATCCGATTTTCCGGGGTCATTTCCCGGGAAATCCGGTTTTACCGGGGGTATGTACCGTTCAGATCATAAAAGAGCTATTGGCAAATCTGTTGAAGAGAAACCTGAACCTCAAAAAGGCCGGCACCATAAAATACCTTTCCTTTATAAATCCTGAAATAAACCGGTTGGTAAGTTTTGACCTGCAGGTAAAGGAAGCTGAAGAAGGGCAGCTGATCTGCAATGTCTCCGTATTTCATGAGACGACAGTATTTTGCAGCTTCAGGGGGGAGTGGGCAGAAGAATAAAAAATGGCAATGTAGACATTCTTTTATATTTCCAGCAAAATCCTCATCTCGCATTCCGCAATAACGGAAGCGTTCCAGAAGATCTTTCCCGTTACAATCGTATAGCCAAGCAGTTCGTTTTCAACAACGATCTCGGAATGGATTTCAGTGTTGACAGCTGGCAGGGAATGAATGATCAGGTTCTTGATGGCTCCGATATACCCCCTGGATACCGCTTTCTTTGCAGACAATTGTTGATAACCCGTGTAAGCAGCTGCCGTCTGTGCGATGCATTCCATGAGACCCGATTCCTGCAGACAACCGTTATGGCACAAGACGTTGGAATCCAGAATAAAAAGGCGACCGCTGGCTGATTTCTCAGAACAACCGGTTAACGTGTCGACCATGACAAATGGCGGACGCTGGGGGATCAGATCGAGAATCGAATATTCTTCCAGTTTCATGGGCCGTTGAAATGATTGTAAAGGGCTTGGTATTAAAATATCATCTTACCAGGAATTCCCAGAGCGGGCCTTTTTTATTTCTTTTTCTCATCCTGAGCATGATCTCCGACAGGTCTTCGTCGGGAAATATCCATGGTTTTCCTGACTGCTTTGCCTTCGGTTTAAGGGTTGATGTGTCGATGTCTTTTGACACATAATAAACCGGTTCAAGAAGGGGATCTTCCTTTTGAACAATGCCTTCGCGGAGTGCAATGCTGTGAAGCCGGGTGCCTGGATATATACGCATTCCGATGAAAGGAAAAAAGGCGGTGTGTTGTATCCTTTTTGAATTTTCAAAGGTTTCGTCAAGGGTCTGTTCGGTTTCGCCATATCCTCCAAGGATAAGAAAGTGGGCAAAATCGATCGCAAGCGTATTGCAGATCTCCGAAATGGCGAGAATATCCGCTACGGTAAAAGGTTTTCCATAGTTTCTGAGCATGGTGTCCGATAGCGATTCAGTGCCAAATTCAATATGCCGGAGACCGGCTTTTTTTAGCTTCTCAAGGAGGTTAAAGTCAATATTCGTGAAATTAAAATATCCCCCCCATTGAATCTTTAATCTGGCGGCAATTAAGCGGTCCGCAAGGTCATGGTTAAAAGTATTGTGGATATTAAAGACAGAGTCCGTAAAAAAAACATAATCAATTCCTTTATTGAAATACAGGTCCGACAGTGTTTTTACAATTTGTTCCGGATCGAGGGTACGCACGGTGTGACCTTCTATCAGGGGGTATGTGCAATAGATACATTTGTAAGGACAGCCACGTTTGGTTTGTATGTTCAGCATCCCGCTGTTTTGCCAGTAATAATCAACAAGCGCATTATCAAACGTCAAGACCGGAGATTTGAAATGGTTTGTTCTGTTGTTTACCGTCACTTTCTCATTATGCCGGTAAAGCAAACCATCAATGCCTTTATAATCCTGCCCGCTTTCCAAGGCTTCGATTAACTGATGCAGGCTGATCTCTCCTTCACCGTAAATGCCAAAATCGGGATTCAGGGTTTCGTATAACTGCTTTGGATAAATGGAAAAACCGGCACCCCCGATAATAATTTTAGACCGGCTGTATTTCCGCGTGTGGACCATGATCTGATGATAATGCGCAATAAAGCTTTCCTGCCTGTATATATTGACATCATCAATGTTCCGAAGGGATATCCCTACATAATCAGGCTGGACATCACAGAGCAGTGCTGCATATTCCTCAAAGGACCCTGTCATAAAGTCGAAGAGGCGGATCTCCAAATCCGGCATTTGTTCAGCCAGGTATGCTTTCAGATAAGAAATTCCAAGCGGATAAACGGGGTATGGCACGGAATACCTGTTTGCTGAAACCAGAATCAGTTTTTTACGGCTCATTTGCTTCCCAGAAATTGTAATAATTAAACCACTGAGAGGGATACTTCCGCAGGGTACGTTCCAAAACGTAAATATAATCTTTTATTATGGTTTGAATGGTCTGGTCTCTTTTCTGCTGTATGCCTTGCTGTTGATAAAGACGGGGAGGTGTGGCAAAGAAATGATAATGTGAAGCCGAATCTTTCATGGCAAAAACAAACGATACCGGCACATGGAATTTCATTGCCAGGTAAAAAGGACCTGTAGGAAAATTTGCTTTTTCGCCAAGGAATTCAACAGACAGGGTTTTGCTTCCCTTTACAAATCTGTCGCCGTGAATACAGACCAGTTGTTTTTCACGGAAGGCTTTGTTGATCTCATAAATATGGGAATTGTCCTCTTTGATGGCAATGACATTGAATTTCCGGCGGGTAACCGAATCAAGATAGTACTTGATTTTTTCATGTTCTGCATCGAACATTATGATATTGACCTCGGTTTCCAGCCTTTCGAGCATATTGCCGGCCATTTCAAAATTGCCTATATGGGCACTTATCAGTAATCCTCCCGTTCTGTCTGCCACTATTTTTCTGAGGTGTTCTTCGCCTTCGTAGGTAAAGGAGAATTTTACCGGAAATCCGGCCATGACAGCAACTTTATCCAGCAATACCTGACCGAACACATAATAGTTCTTATACACCATCTGCAGGGAATGGAAAAAGCCATATGCAAATCTTTTCCGGTAGAATGGATAGATCGCTTTAAATGCTTTTGGCAGGAACAGGAAAAAATAGAGGGCAACAAAACGCAAAAGAAAGTATGCAAAGGGCAGACCGGTGTATTTAAGCAGGGCAAAAAAAATCTTATAACCTGCTAAACCGCCGCGTGTTTTACCTTTCCAGGAAGCCACATTGAATTATTTCTTATGATAAAAGGTGTCGATATAATCGTAAAGATTTTGGAGGGTATGAATGGCAGTCATTTCTTCACCCTTCAGGGTCAATCCAAACTCTTTCTGGACAATTACTGCAATATCCACAAAATCGAGACTTTCAAGGCCAAGATCATTTTTCAGATGCGCACCGGGAGATATCTTTGATCCCTCAATCTCAAATTCCTCCACTAAAAAATCATTTATCTTATTCTCAATATCTTCCCTCTTCATAGGATAAAAATAAACGCAAAGTTAATGATACTTTTTAATAATCAAACATGAATTGGTTCCGCCGAATCCAAAGGAATTCGATAAGAAGGTATTGATTTCTCTGGGAGTTGTTTCCCTGACAATGTTCAGTTTGGAGGTAAATTCATCCGTTTCCTCTAAATTGATGTTGGGTGCAATAAAGGAATGTTGCATCATCAGCATTGAGTACACGATCTCACTGGCACCGGCCATCCACATTTCATGACCCGTCATCGATTTGGTGGAGGAAACAAGGGGCTTTTGCCGGCCAAAGATATGATCAATGGCTTTCGCTTCATTTTGATCTCCTATGGGAGTTGAGGTGGCATGGGCATTTATATAGTCAATCTGAGAAGGGTCGATGGAAGCATTTTTTAGTGCCATGGTAATAGCACGGATCGGACCATCCACATCAGGAACGGAAATGTGAAGCCCGTCAGAGGAAAAGCCATAGCCGGTTACTTCGGCAAGAATGGTAGCTCCTCTTTTCATCGCATGTTCGAGGTCCTCGAGTATTAAAGTAGCAGCTCCGCCACTGGGGACCAATCCATCCCTCTTTTTGTCAAAAGGCCTGGATGCTTTTTCGGGCTCTGATTCGAGTTTTGAAAAAGCGCCCAGTGCATCGAAACTGCCTACACAAAAATGATTGGTTTCCTGTGATCCTCCGCAAATAACAATATTCTGGTACCCGTGCCGGATCATCATATATCCCAGGCCAATGGCATGGGATCCACTGGCACACGCTCCGCTGACGGTGAAATTAATGCCTTTAAGGTGAAAAATTACGGATAAATTCATGGTCACCGATGAGTTCATCGACTGAAAAACGGATCCTGAGCCAACCAATGAGGTGTCTTTTTTTTCACGGATGATGTCGGCACATTCAATTACCGCGGGTGTGGAACTGTCGTTGCCAAAAAGAATGCCCACTTCATTCTGATCAAGGTATTCTTTTGTGATGCCGGCCGATTTAAGCGCCTCAACGGTTGACATATAGGCGTATTCAGCGTGTTCGGGCATACAAACGCGGGACCGCCGGTCGAGGATACCCTTCAGGACAGGTCTCTCCACTTTGCCGGTTAATCCCGACTGGTAACCCATGGCCTTTCTCTCCGGATCGAGAACAACACCTGATCTTCCATTTATAAGAGAGTCTTTCACTTCACTGAGGTTCTTTCCAATGGAAGAATAAATGCCTGTACCCGTAATAACTACCCTTTTCATACTGCCGCAAGATATTGGATATTATTATGTATAAAGTCCACCATTGACTGAGATTACTTCCCCGGTTATATAGGATGCTTTTTCCGATGCCAGAAAACAGACTACTTCAGCCACTTCTTCCGGCAATCCGAAACGGTTAAGCGGAATCAGGTTTTTTAATTCGGCCTCGTTCAGGTCCTTTGTCATATCCGTCCTTATAAAGCCGGGCGCCACGGCATTCACCGTTACATTCTTTTTGCCGATCTCCTGGGCCAGTGCTTTGGTTGCTCCGATCAAGGCGGCTTTTGCCGCGGAATAATTTACCTGTCCCGGCAGACCTTTCAGGCCCGATAGCGATACAATATTCACGATGCGACCGTATTTATTGACCAGCATGTTTTTTATCAGGAACCGTGTGACATAAAAAAAACTATTCAGATTGGTATGGATGACATCATTCCAGTGACTGTCCTCCATCCACATGAGAAGAATATCCTTACGGATTCCTGCATTGTTAATCAAAACCTCAACAGTTGCCTCCCTGTTTTCATCCTGCCATTTGCCCAAAGCGTCGCTCACCTGAACGGGATCGGAAACGTCAAATGGCAAAAGTTCCCCGCTGCCTCCGGCTTCTTTTATCAGGGAAAGGGTTTGCATGGCTTCTGCCTCGTTTGACTTATAATTCACAAGAATAGGATATCCCAGCGAAACCATTTTAACGGATATGGCCCTGCCTATGCCTCTTGAACCACCGGTAACTAATGCATATTTCATTATCAATCAAAACATTAATTATTCACTTCGTGAACAAAATGGGTGCAAAGGTAATCATTAATCTTCCGAATTTCAATATATTTCACTGTATCCTCCTCAAACCTGGGAACCAGGTTCCGGAATTGCATATAGGCATTTCTTGTTCGTGAGGACAAACGGTTTTCAACAGTGAGATAGTCAATGGCCTGGATAAGGCTAAGCATTTCAACAGAAAGTACCTGGTACGTATTTTCAATGACTTTTTTTGCCAGCAGGGCGGAATTGGTTCCCATGCTGACCACATCCTGATTATCGTTGTTGTTGGGAATGCTGTGAATGTAATTGGGGTAAGACAAGGACTGGTTTTCAGCCACGGTAGACACAGCCGTAAACTGGGCTCCCTGCATACCAAAGTTAACACCCAGTTTTCCAAGGTTTACAAAAGGCGGAAGCTTGCCATTCAGTTTGTCATTCATCATGTAGTTGATCTGCCTTTCCATGAGTATGGAAAGCTTTGTCATGGCAATTTTCATTTTATCCATTTCAAAGGAGATATAATCACCATGAAAGTTACCGCCGTGAAATATGTTCTGATTGGCGTCATCAATCATGGGATTGTCACAGGATGAATTGGCTTCATTCAGCAACACCTTTTCGGATTGCTCAAGGGTTTCAAGGATGGGGCCCAAAATTTGGGGAACACAGCGTATGGAATAATATTCCTGCACCTTGTCCGCTATGATATATTTGTCGTCAAGTTTATGATTATAAAAATGATCTTCCCGCTTGCGGATTAATTTGCTGTCGGAAAGAATTTTGCGGATTGCCGCGGCGATGGTATTTTGCCCCTCATGCAGCTTGACCTGGTTGAGTTCTTTTGAAAAACTGTCGTCGAAAGACCGGACAATCTCATTGATTGTGGCACAAACCAGCAAAGACCAGGAGAGGATATTTTTTGCATGGATCAGGTTAACGATACCGGTACCGGTCATAAAACAGGTTCCATTGATCAGGGACAATCCTTCACGCAGGTGAACCGAAATGGGCTTAAGATTGTATTGCCGGAAGGCTTTGCCGGTATCAACAAGGGCGCCGTCACAATATACTTCCCCTTCCCCTATTAAAGCAAGGGCAACATGAGCAAGCTGCACCAGATCTCCGCTGGCGCCGACTCCGCCATGTTCAGGAACCATGGGAGTAATCCCATGATTGATCATTGCGGCAATTAATTCCACTACCTCGGGATGAATTCCGGAATGTCCCTGTAAAAAATTATTCAACAGCACAATCAGAACAGAACGAACGTACAACGGATCAACAGGCTGACCGCTTCCGGACGCATGGCTTCTTATGGCATTGTACTGTAGACGGATCCGGTCGGCTTCGTCAATTCTGTATTGAGCCATGGGACCGAGCCCTGTGTTAATCCCATAAATTATCTTATCCTGGTGAAAAGATTGAAGAAAATTGAAATTCTTGATTATTCTGCTTTTAACCGAATCAGGGATCTCTATTTTGGAATCTCCGTATAAAATCTTTTGAAAATCATCCGCAGTTATCCTGCGCTCACCTATATTCAGCATTTAGACAATATTTGTGTTAATGAGGTGTTGAAAATATATTCCCGTATTAAAGGTCAATAAATGCTGCAAAATAATAAAAAAACAGCTTATTATGCTAATTGTTTGCAGAATTACCCTTCTTTTTTGGGTTTAAATTAATTTGTTAACTTGCACCCTCCATCATTACTGATAAACCGGGGACAAGCGGGAATGAAAACCTGTGTAATAATTCCAACCTACAACAACGGAACAACGCTTGAAGGAGTAATATCAGAGGTCCTGAAAATATCAATGGATATAATTGTGGTAAATGACGGTTCGACGGACAATACAGCCTTGATTTTACAGAAATTTAACTCCCTGAAAACCCTGTCCTATGCGGTCAACAAAGGCAAGGGATATGCCATCCGGAAAGGATTTGAGATCGCAATAGCAGAAGGATATACCTATGCCATTACAATCGATTCGGATGGACAGCATTATGCCGGTGATATCCCTCTTTTTATTCAAAAAGTACAGGAGGAGCCGCATTCGTTGATCGTGGGTGCACGAAACCTTGTCCGTACAACCATTTCCGAATCCAGCAGTTTTGCCAACCGGTTTTCCAACTTCTGGTATCGCTTGATTACCGGGATATCGCTGCCGGATACCCAGTCGGGTTTCCGGTTATATCCGCTTGAATTGATAAAGGAAATGCGTTTTTATACGCGCAAATACGAATTTGAGCTTGAAGTACTTGTCAGGGCGGCGTGGAATGATATAAAAATCAGCAGTGTGCCCATTCGGGTTTATTATCCGCCAAAAAAGGAAAGGGTCAGTCATTTCAGACCTTTTAAGGATTTTACCCGGATAAGCTTGCTGAATACCCTGTTCGTTATCATTTCATTGCTGTATATTAAACCCTTTTCTTTTTTAAAATACCTGACCAGGGAAAATATCCGGAATTTTGTCACTAAACATATCCTGCTGACCGATGAAACCAATTTTAATATTGCAATGGCAGTGGCGTTTGGCGTATTTATGGGCATCATTCCGATATGGGGATTGCAGCTGATAACGGCCATTGCCCTGGCGCATCTGTTTAAACTTAGTAAATTCATCGTGATTGTTGCAGCCAACATCAGCATTCCGCCCATGATACCGTTTATTTTGTACGCCAGTTATATAACGGGGGGAATTCTTATGGGAACCGGAACCAATATGCGGTTTAGCAGGGACCTGACCGTCCCGTCCTTCGAAAACAATGTATTGCAATACATCCTGGGAAGTATTGTGTTTGCTGTTATTATGGGAATCGCGACGGGAATAGCCTCCTATATTTTCGTGTCAAACCTGCGAAAAAAGCATACGGTGAATAATTAACCTATGGAAGGTCTGTTTCTATTCCTCTATGGCTTCTTTAAGAATAAGCGAATTTTATTCTTTATCCTCGTTTTGACCGTGGGTCTGATTGCCTTATTTCTGGCCAGCCGGATAAGCTTTGAAGAAGACATTACCAAAATGATTTCAGGGGCTGATAACAAGGCGAAAATCACCCAGGCTATAGAAAAATCCGGATTCCTTGAAAAAATCATTATCACCGTATCCATGGCGGATACGGCACTACCACCTGATCCGGAAAGGCTGATACATCAGGCTGCAAAGCTTGCCGATACGCTGCAAAGCAAAACGTTTCGACCGTACGTCAGAGGGATCACATTCAGGATATCCCCGACCGCAATAGAGGATGTATTGGATATTGTGTACAGAAATCTGCCTGTTTTTCTTGAAGAAAAGGATTATCTCAGCCTTGACACCCTGTTGACTCCTGCAAGAATTGAGGAGAATCTCAGAAACAACTACAATACCCTTTTATCCCCTGCCAGTTTCGCCATGAAAAAGATGATCGTGCGTGATCCGGCAGGACTAAGCAGTGTAGCCCTGAAAAAACTCAGCGCTTTTCAGCAGGATGAAAACTACCGGATCATCAGCGACTGCATTTTTTCCAAAGACAAAAAACATCTCCTGCTCTTCGTGACAACGGTTTTCCCTGCCAGTGCCACTTCGCAAAACGCGGTCTTTGTTAAAATGATGGATCGGCTTATTTCGTCAATCGTGGAGCAGAACAACAACGAACTGAACATTGAATATTTTGGCTCAGCTGTGGTTGCAGTGGGGAATGCCGAGCGTTTAAAAAAGGACATCCGGTTGACCCTGTCCATTACGCTGGTCCTGCTTCTTCTGATCATCAGTTTTTCCATCAAGAAAAAGAGATTGTTTCCTTTTATTTTCCTGCCGGCCATTTTCGGTGGCCTCGTTGCACTTGCCGTCATCTATCTGATCCAGGCAAAAATATCCATTATTTCTCTCAGCATCGGTACGGTTATCCTTGCCATTACGGTTGATTATTCGCTCCATATTACGATGCATTTTAAGCACAGGCATGCCATCGTGGAAACCATTAAAGATGTATCTTTTCCTATTATTGTATGCGGATTTGCCACTGCTTTTGAATTTCTCAGCCTGGTATTTGTTTCATCAGAATCGTTGCATGAACTGGGTATATTGGCAGCCATAAGCGTCATTACCGCCTCTTTTTTCACGATGGTGGTGATGCCTCATATTCTTGATCTGACGCGGGGAAAAGAGGACAAAACGGAAGAAAAAAACTACCTGGAGCGTATCCTGGATAAAATTACCCGGTATGATTTCCATAAAAACAGACTGCTGCTGCTTTTCATGATAATTTTCACCGTCGTTTGCTGGATATTCATTGATAACGTCGGCTTTGAAAGCGATATGATGAAAATGAATTACATATCCGACAAATTATCACAGACAGAGGAAAACCTGAATAGGATCAACAATTACAAACTCAATTCGGTATATGTCATTGCCCACGGTGACAACATTCAGGAAGCCTTATCGCACAATGACAGGCTCGTGGAAAAGGGGAATGAATTCCTTCATGAAAAAAGAATACAGAACCTGAGTTCCCCGGGAACTTTGTTGCTTTCCGATTCCCTTCAGCAGAAGCGTATCGATCGATGGAATGCTTTTTGGACAGAAGGAAAAAAGAAAGATTTCCTGAACTGCTTTGATCAGACGGCCAGGCAGACCGGGTTTAACTCAAGCTCCTTCGGTGGTTTCCATGATCTGGTCAACCGATCCTATTCCGTCCTGGATACCCAGGATTTCAACCGGTTGCAGACGCATTTCTTCAATGAGAACATACGCATAGGGCCCGGACTTTCCACGGTGGTATCCGTGATTAAAGTGGATGATGCGAACAAGGAACCTTTGATTGATCAGATAAATACACTTGATGGACTCGTCGTGATGGACAGGAAATCCATTCTTTCCGGGATGGTAGAGACGTTGGGGAAAGATTTCAATTTTATTGCCAATGTAAGTTTATCGCTTATCCTGGTCATCCTTATCCTTGCATTTGGCCGTTTTGAACTGGGTTTTATCACCTTTATTCCGATATTTCTCAGCTGGGTCTGGACTTTGGGAATTATGGGGATGGCCGGAATTAAATTCAACATTTTCAATATTATAATTTCTTCCTTTATTACGGGCCTTGGCATTGATTATAGCATCTATATTATGCAGGGGCTGGTACAGGGGTATAAAAGCGACAACAAGAGCCTGTTGTCTTACAAAACCTGCATACTGATATCGGTTATGATCTCCATATCGGGTACCGGTGTTTTTATCCTGGCAAAACATCCTGCCCTGAATTCCATAGCCGTTATTTCCATTATCGGTTTGTCATCTGTGGTGCTGATATCCTATACCTTTGAACCGGTTTTATTTTACTGGCTGGTAGTAAAAAAGGGCAGGAATCGTCTGTTACCCATTACCTTATCCGATATCCTTTTCAACCTGGTAGCCGCACTCTTTTTTATTCTGGAGTTTGTTTTCCTTATGATGCTCCGCATCCTCTTATTCCCGTTACCGCTCAGGAAGGAAAGGAAAAAACGGATCCTGCATGTGGGTTTCAGCTGGAGCCTGAGAGTATTGGCCTACGTTCCGTTTCATATCCGGAAGAAAACGATCAATGAAAGCCATGAGGATTTTCAAAAACCTGCCATGATAATATGCAATCATAAATCCCATCTTGAAGTTCCGTTTATCATGAAAATGAGCCCGAACATTATTGTTCTTACTGCCAGGTGGGTCTGGAACAATCCGTTCTTTGCACCCGTCATCCGGTATCTTGATTATTATCCTTTGAATGACGGGTTTGAAACCATTTACGAAAAGCTACAGAAAAAAGTGAAGGAAGGGTATTCCATTATGGTATTCCCGGAGGGAACCCGTTCACCGGATTCCTCAATAAAACGCTTTCATAAGGGTGCTTTCCTGCTGGCTGAAAAGATGAACCTGGATATTGTTCCGATCATCATTCATGGGACAAAAGATTGCATGAATAAGGGGGAAAATCATATTAAGGGCGGAAGCGTCACGGTTAAGGTTTTTCCACGCATCAAAGCACAGGATAGGAGTTTTGGCAATGATTACCACGAAAAGACCAAATCGTTTCAGCGGTTTTTCAGGGAGGAATACCGCCGGATGCAAATTGAACTGGAAACTCCGGCCTATTTCAGAAGGAAGCTCATCCGGAATTATATATACAAAGGGCCCATACTGGAATGGTACACGCGGATCAAGCTTTCGCTGGAAAGCAACTATGAATGGTTCCATAATCACATTCCCCGCGATGCGACTATCGTTGATATCGGCTGCGGATATGGAATGATGGCGTACATGTTGAATTTTACATCGGACAGCAGGAATATCCTGGGTATTGATTATGATAACGATAAGATTGAACTTGCCAACAATTGCCTGTCTAAGAACGACAGGATCCGGTTCATTGCCGCTGATGCGGTGACTTATGATTATGCACCTTCGGATGTGTTCCTGTTAAGTGATGTCTTGCATTATATGCCGGAAGAAAAACAGGTGCAATTGCTGACTCGATGCATCGAATGCCTGAAACCCGGAGGTCAGATCATTATCCGGGATGCCGATAAGGACCTGCAGAAAAGACACCTGGGAACCCGGTCCACGGAGTTTTTTTCGACGCGCTTTGGGTTCAATAAAGCAATCCATAAAAAGCTTTACTTTTTCTCGGGGAAGAAAATCAGGGAAACAGCAGACAGGCAAAATATGGAACTGGAAATAATCGATCATACAAAGCTGACTTCAAACCTGCTTTATGTCATGAAGCATAAATCGTAGACAGGATATCAGGCCGACACAAAAAGACGAAGGCATTTAAAAACGGAATACGCCGCTGATTTTGAAAGCGAATTTATGGGTATCGGGATGATCAAGATACGTTAGGCGATGCACAAGATCGGCCCGGAAAAATTTGAAGATATTTTCAATTCCATAGGATAGTTCTGCATAAGGTTTGTCATAGGAAAGGGTATAGAAATCCGAATAATTGGACTCCGGATTAAACAATCCGTTTGCAGTATAATCGAAACTGCCAAAGGCCGTATGAGCGGTAACCACGGTTCGCCATTGAAGTTTTTTCAGTAACGGAATCCTGCCCAGAATAAGACCATCCATATGATAGGCCAGGAAGAGTTCCAATGCCTCATCAAGGACGAATTCACCATAATTCATCAGGTTGTAAGTACGGTTCGTTCGAAAAAAGGACTGGTTTCCTGCAAGGGTGATTAAAAGCGGATAGGGCAACGGATCGTATGCTTTTGTGAAGCGTATGTCATATACAAAGGCACCGGCCCCGCCGGCCGTAAAACTATGATGAATTCCAACGACAAACTTTTGATAATCAAAATCACCATTAAGAAAATCTTTAAAGCCTATAAAATAACCCAGGCTAAGTTCAGGATATTTATTGAAGTTTACCGGAAACCTTCTGTTCCCATCCAGAATATAGGTTGCTTTGAGCTGATAGCGCAGGATACATCCGATCTCACTGGTGATATAATCCGTTGCCAGGCTCATGGTTGAGGTATCGGTGATCCATGCAAAATTAAAATCAGGACTCACCGGTTCGAAGGTCTTTTGCGTATAAATAATTTTTCCCTGCATCCCTTTGAAAAGATCCGATTCTATCCAGGTTCTTATTACCCGTGACCAGGCCATTTTATCGGAACCACCGGAGGAGGTTGCAAAAGTCAGAAAACTGCTCTGGGAATAGAATTCGTCCAACGACCCGACATTTTCAATATCATTCCTGTATTGGATTCCTGTTTTGAACCAATGTTTTTTGGACAGAAAATATTCAGTCTGAACCGATCCTTTAAAGCGGCCGTCACGTGTCCCGTAAGCAAGGTATCCTTCCAGGATCCATTTCCTGCTGAAGTTGATATTGGTCCTTCCACCCAGCCGGAATCGATTTCCTTCCACCGGATTACGGTTGTATAGCAAGAGGTAAGGTCCCGCTTCAAAACGGCCAAAATTGTAATACCCTGTAATGGAAGCTTCAATAAGGTTTGCGGTTATCTTTACCTTGGGCACGCTTTTCAGTGAATCAATGCGTTGGAATGCAAGACTATCCGTACGTTCGAGGGAATTAAGGCGGTTGGATACCCAAAAGTCTTGATTATAGTCCTGTGCATCCAAGCTCATTTTCAGCTCAGAGCCATAAAAACCGGGATCCACGGGCTGATTCACAATAATGTGTGACTTTTTCGAGTAATTATTCACAAAAATATTGGCTGCATCCGCCATGAAACGTGTTTCAATTGCAAACCAGGCCCCGGAATCAACAGGTTCGTAATCCTGCTGTATTTTAATACGCTGGATAAAGTTCAGTTCTGCCTTTTTGCCTATTTCAACCGATATTCTCTTTAGCGCATACGTTGTATCATGTATCCAGAAGGTTCCATGAAATACCGGATCTTCTTCGCGTTTTGGCATGAAACGTACTTCATAACAAAAGTATTTATGGTCAAGGACCATGCTGTCGATGATATAGTATTTATAATACATGAGGCCAAAACGGGAGAGAGGGGAAATAAAACTCTTATCGATTATGGGAATATTGTTATCAAAGAAATAAAAATTTTCCTGCTTGCTGACCAGCTGAGCCACCATATCGGTATTCTCAAATGCTATTCCCTCTGAATTAACGGCTTTGATATGAATGTATTCGCGTTTTGGTGATTTCAGGTAATAATTTTCGCTAAGCGATTCATTAATATAGGAAGGGAGCGCCGGAATATCTTCCTCACCTGTTTTAACGGCAAATTCATCAAATTCCTTTGAAAAAGGATTAAAAAACCTTTCTTCATCCGGTTCATAACTGAATTTTCTGAGGAAAACAGTGGAACGGGAGTAATTCTCATACTGATAAGCCGATAGTTTATCAATGGTATTGGACTCATTATTTTTCCAGACTTTCCTGAGCAGGATGTGGGCCGGATTTTCACCCGGGGTCACGGTGATTTCTTCCAGGGTAAACATCGAAGGATGAAGTTGAATATCCATTACCTGGACGGTATCCGGTTTTATTCCAACCGTTTTGGATTCATATCCGATCAATAGGACGATCATCGAATCACTTTTTGTTTTTCCGGTAAGGGTATAACTTCCGTCAAATTCCGTGACCGCACCATAGGTTGCACCTTTGAACACCACGTTGGCAAAAGCGATTGGTTCAAGGGTTTGTGCATCGGTAACTTTTCCGGTTACGGTAGTTTGCCCGAGCACCAGAACAGGAGAAAGGAAAATCAGCATAAAAACTAAAAAGACCATTTTTCGATGGTTTGATAAAAAGGGATCCTGCAATGAAAATAAATGAGGATGTATTTTGTTATTTTTCAGACATCAAATATTCCTGCAGAAATCTTTTGTACTGGATGAAAATAATTATCTGAACTAAGGTAAAAGCTATGGATCTGATATGCAAATTTAAATTTGAATAATTCAGCAGAAAATGGTATTTTCGGTACAAATTAAAACTTACAAACATGAAAAAATTATTTGTATTGGTTCTGCTTCTCGCCATGGTGCCCGGAGCAATGCTTAATGCCCAAAAGATCAAGATGAAATCTGGAACCCTTGATTTTTTAAAAGGACAGACAAGCCTGCTGGTGAAGTACGATTACAGCAATATGGCAGTTGGGAAATTTACGGATGAGGCAGAATATATCGCCAAGAAAAAGGCTGAATACAATGAAAAGGAAGCAGGTAAAGGAGACAAATGGGCAGAGGCCTGGGTTGCTGACAAGTCAGCAAAATATGAGCCGAAATTTGAAGAACTTTTTAACGAGTATTGTTCAAAAAAAGGACTTACATGCAGTCAGACCGCCGATGCTGCCGAATATGAAATGCTTGTGCACACGTTGTTCACAGAGCCCGGATATAATGTAGGTGTGTCGCGGCAAAACGCCTATATCGATGTGGAAATTTCTTTCAAAAAGATAGCCGATGGTGAAGAAGTAGCCGTAATGAGTGTAGACAATTGTCCCGGAATGGGTGCCATGGGATATGATTTTGACACCGCCTTCAGAATTGGGGAATCCTATGCGAAGCTCGGTAAATCATTGGCCGGACTGGTGCTGAAAGTTCTTTAACAGAAAAATATTGCAGGAGGTAAGCCGGTTCTGTCGGATCATTCCGATGAAACCGGCTTTTTCATTGGCTGCGATTCAGATTGATGACGGGATTGGCGTACATTTTCAGGAATATTTCCCGTGCTGAATTTCCATCCTTATCCAGTTCCTTCAATTCACTCTCCCGGTATTCACGGAATGTTTCCTCTTCCGCTTTTGTATAAAAGGATTCATATTCACGGGTATTCATTAAAATATCATACGCTATATAATTGTTTGGCCAGCATTTATAATGACTGTATATTTCCGCATCGATCCGGTTCGTTAAATGGTTCAATTTTTTGCCAGGGGTATCCTCAGAATCTGCCAGTTTGAGGTACTCATTTACAGGTTTCCCTATGGAGAGGTGTATTCTGCCTTTAGGCTGCATGATGCCCCTTATGATACTGATTAAATCTTCGTCGGATTTTTTCTCGTATGTACCCATCCGGGAAAGCATGATTTCTTTAATTTTCAAAGCACAACAGGGTTCATATTCATATGAAATCGCAAGAGGGACTATATTGAGTTCATGGAATGCAGGGTAAAAATCTGCCCCGGTACTCATGTTGAACATTTTAAGCAAACCCGTTTCTGTTTTATCGTCCCCGTCTTTCGTGCGCCCGGGACGCTGGGCAATCCAGATGGAGGATTTTTTATCACGGATGGAATGCCGGATGTAGGCTGACAACCGCTGCGAGTTTCGGAAAAGTTCCATTTTATTTCCTCCACGGATTACCTTGAGCATACGGTTCACTTTTCCCAGGTCGGTAGCCAGTTGGCTGAACAAAAGATTATTCCCATAGGTGATTTCGGAGACAGAAAGCCCGTTGTCCACCAGCAGTATTTGAAAAATGGCGGAATCCAGCACAATATCCCGATGGTTTGATACAAAGAGATAAGGCATGCCGGGAGTTAATTGTTCAAAACCATCGAATGTCAGTCCCTTTGATGTTTTATTAAGGATCGAATACACCAGGGGATGCATGAAGGAAAGCTGAAAGTCATCGATGGAAAAAGTATCGGCCAGTTTCTGCTTGATCTGATTTTTATCCTGACCGGAGAAAAGAAAGTCAAGGATTTTATCAAATGCAGGGTCCGAGATTATTCTTTTCAGCGCCGGATTGATCTCGTAGTCGAAATAAGGACGAATATCCTCAAAATCATCTTCCATGATCATTTCTGACATATTTATACAAATTTAATTGTAAATTTCGATAATACGATCCAGCAACGTATGAATCTCTTCCTGATCCATACTGGTGACCAGCTTTAAGCGGATCTCCCTGAAATTTGGCAGGCCCTTGAAATAATTGCTGAGATGACGCCGCATTTCGTAAATACCGGCCGGGATTCCTTTCCATTCAATGGATTTGACAAACTGTCCACGGGCCAGTTCCACCTTTTCAGCAAGGGTCAGTTCAGGCAGAAGTTCTCCTGTATCCAGAAAGTGCCGGATTTCTTTAAATATCCAGGGACGGCCAACCGCACCTCGTCCAATCATGATCCCGTCGATGCCGTAACGGTCAAATGCGGAGGCAGCACCCTGGGGTGAAATAATATCCCCATTTCCGATTACGGGAATTTTCAGACGCGGATTTGCTTTCACTTCTCCGATCAGGGACCAGTCTGCAGAGCCTTTGTAAAGCTGTGCCCTTGTCCGGCCATGAATGGTGATGGCTTTTATTCCCGCATCCTGCAAGCGTTCCGCAATTTCAACTATATTTCTGTTGTTTTCATCCCAGCCCAAACGGGTTTTAACCGTCACAGGCAACCGGACTGCCTTAACAACGGCCGCTGTAATTTCGGTCATCAGGGGTATGTTGCAGAGCATTCCGGCCCCGGCTCCCCTGTTGGCTATTTTTCTTACGGGGCAACCAAAATTCAGATCGATCAGATCGGGACCTGCAGTCTCGGCTATTCTGGCTGCTTCTACCATACTGTTCAGCTGGTGACCGTACAGCTGAATACCAATGGGACGCTCATATTCAAATAGTTCCAGTTTCTTAAGGCTTTTTCTGGCATCCCGGATCAGACCATCCGATGCAATAAACTCAGTATACATGACATCGGCTCCGTAATGCTTGCACACATACCGGAAAGATGGATCCGTTACATCTTCCATTGGGGCAAGAAACAGGGGCTTGTCACGCAGAAATATGGGACCTATTGTAACCACAAGCTGAGAATAATAGCGGCAAAATTACAAAAAAAGTCTGCGCGAAAGGCGGTTCTTGGGATGACTTGGGCAAATGGTTAAAATACTTTACTTTTGCTGCCTGGCATAACCAAGGGATTCCATCATTAAATGAACCTTTACCTGTCAAAATTCAGGGATTTTGTTTCCGGCTCATCCGCCTGGTATAAATTGCTTTTTGTATGCTTTCTTGTACTGGTGTTTTTTATGCTGACCGGCATTTTGGGTCTGGTCACCATAATGATTAGCCATGGCCTCACACTGCAGGATGCTGCCTCCCTTCTGAATAATCCCGGTCCTGCTGATATTCCCGCGTTAAAGCTGTCCCAGGCCCTTCAGACAATCGGTCTTTTCATTGGCACGGCCTGGCTGGCTGCTTTTTTTCTCAGCCCGGCGGCCGGTACTTATCTTACGATTAAGAGCAAGCCTTCCTTTTTCAGCCTTTTCCTTGTTGTGTTGTCCATGATCATCTGGATTCCCACCGTTAACTTTTCCGCTGCTATAAATGCACGCCTCAATTTGCCGGAATCAATGGATTTCGTTGAGAATGAAATGGAAGCATTGCGGAATAGTTATAATCAGCTTACGGAATTGTTTTTAAATACCGGATCGGTCACCGGTTTTATGGTCAACATTATTGTAATGGCTATCTTACCAGCTGTAGGAGAAGAATTGCTTTTTCGCGGAGTATTTCAGCGACTGCTGACAGAATGGACCCGAAATATTCATTGGGGTATTGTTCTGGCAGCTTTGCTTTTCAGCTTCTTTCACTTTGAATTTTTTGGATTCCTGCCGCGTTTTCTTCTGGGAATCTTTTTTGGTTATCTTTTCGCATGGACGTCCTCGATCTGGGTTCCCATACTGGCTCATTTTACCAACAATTTTATCATCGTGTGTTATTCGTTTTACAGTCAACCGACAACCGGTCCTTCACCGATTGAGGAACTTGGAACACATGCAGACCTGTTTTTGTGGATCAGCCTTGCCGGAGGAATACTGGTATCTGCCCTCTTGTTCTACTATGAAAAATCACGCCGGTTCTCCGGCAAATGAGCCGGCCGGGATTTCTGTCCTTTTCTTTTCATTTTTGCGCAGTACATATACCAGTCCGTAAAGTTTTGAATATTCCCTTTTTTTATCTTCGGGATAGGAAGAGAAATAGTGTTCCACCTCGTTCCAGAGGACCAGAATTATTTCATCTGCCTGTGTGCGCAAAAAGGTAAGTTTTTCCTGGGAACGTGCGGAGTTCTTCTGAAGAATTTTCTGGTATTTGAAGGATTCCATAAACCTCTCATACCAGACTTTCACCACGGCCATCGTTGGATTGGTTATGGGACTATGCCCTTTGGCTATCCGTAAGTTCTCACCTGCAATAAGTTTTTCCCCCCAGCTGATCAGTTCGGCTTCCGTGTTAAAGAGGGGAACTTTTTTCTGATCGCCTGGCAAACCAAAAAAATTTCTTTCAGATGAGGGCAAATCTCCGCGGATAATGGCCATATTAACCACCTGAATGAAATGGGAAATATAGATTTTGGCCTTACGCAAAACCTTACTATATTCCTTGCTTTTTAAAGTCTGTAAATTATATGCCTGCCTTGTTTCCATCATGGTTTTTTCAAACAGGGGGAGAAACTCGTGAATTTTCTGCAGGGTGTTTTGGGAATAGGCGAGCTGAAAGGGAGGCAATTCCTTCCCTTTTTCAAAGGCAATCCTTAGGGCTCTCAGCCTGGCAAGATCAGTATTTGGTAAACGGCGATACGGCATTTGCTGGTAACATGTTGTTTACGAAGGTATGAAAAATCAATAAGGCAACAAGGCATTCGCATTGAATTTTGCCTGGAAGTGCAAATAATGATAAAACTATTGGTACAGGTTGTAAAATGATTATAATTTTAGTACGAAAAAGTACTTAAAACGAATGATCATGTTTTCTGCAGAAGTATACACGCAGCGTAGAAAGAAACTCATGCAACGGGTTGAAAATGGCCTTATTGTCTTTTTTGGGAATAAGGAATCTTCCATGAACTATAGTGCAAACACTTATCCCTTCCGGCAAGACAGTAATTTTTTGTATTATTTTGGCCATGATGTGCCTGACCTGGCTGCGGTTCTGGATATCCAGTCAGGTGATGAGATCCTTTACGGGGATGACCTTGGAGTGGAAGACATCATATGGATGGGATACCAGGAAAAGGTGAACGAGAAAGCCGCCCGGATTGGCATACGCATGGTAAGGTCCATGGATAAACTGGCGGGCGATATCTGTAAAGCGATGGCAAAGAACAGGAAAATACATTTCTTACCTCCTTACCGGGAAGACCGAAAAGCCCAGCTTTCTTATTATCTTGAAGTAGATTATGCAAAAGCAAAGAATCCTTATTCGGAAGAATTGATAAAAGCGATTGTTGCGCAACGTTCGGTCAAGGATGAAGCTGAAACCCTTGAAATTGAATCAACGCTGACTTCCGTGACGCGTCCCATGTATTTAAGTGCCATGAAAATGGCAAAACCCGACCTTTTTGAATATGAAATATCAGGGATGATCGAAGGCCTGGCTCTTCAGCAGGGATATTCCATGGCATATCCGACTATCTGTTCCGTCAACGGCGAAATTCTGCATAATCATTTCCACGGCAACAAAATGAAGAATGGCAATCTGCTCATCGTTGATGCAGGTGCCGAAAGCAGGATGCATTATGCCACCGACATAACAAGGACAATTCCTGTGGGCGGAAAGTTTTCTGCCCGGCAGAAGGAAATATACAACCTGGTATTAAAGGCGGAGACAGAATGTATTTCAAGGATTCACCCCCTTATCCCATACAAAGACATTCATATGCATGCCTCTTCCATCATTGCCGAAGGATTGAGAGACCTTGGCCTAATGAAAGGCAGTGTAACCGATATCGTCTCGGTTGGCGCACATGCGCTTTTTTTCCCGCATGGAATAGGGCACATGATGGGACTTGACGTGCATGACATGGAAGACCTCGGAGAACATTTTGTGGGATACGGCGATGAGTTTACACGCAGCGAACAGTTTGGACTTGCCAGTTTACGGATGGCCCGCAGACTTGAACCGGGATTTGTTGTGACCGTGGAGCCGGGTATTTATTTTATTCCACCCCTTATTGAAAAATGGGAAGCCGAAAAGCAGTTTACCGAGTTTATTAATTATACAAAAGTCAGATCGTACCTCGATTTTGGAGGTATCCGTATTGAAGATGACGTGCTCGTGACCGAAAACGGATACCGTGTCTTGGGAGATCCGATACCCAAGACATTGAATGAGGTGGAACAGGTCTGTACGATTTAGCTATCCAGGTTACCTTAGCATTTTCAGGGCTTCGCAGATTAACCGGATATGTTCCGGAGTGGTACCACAGCAACCCCCGATAATATTGGCTCCGGCACTAATCAGTGAAGGCACAAATGAGGCCATTTCTTCAGGAGATTCAGGAAATACAGTTTTCCCATCTTCATACCGCGGCCTGCCTGCGTTGGCATGCACAAGAACGGGAATATCACGGTCAACAGCCCGAATTTCACGAACGATATCGATCATCCCTTCGATTCCGTTACCGCAGTTGGCACCGATGATATCTGCGCCGGCCTCTTTCATGACCGGAACCATTTCTGCGGGAGAAACTCCCATCATGGTCCGGTATTCACCGGTAAGGATTTTTTCAAATGTCATAGTACAGATTACTTCACAGGATGTGTTTTCATGCGCTGCCCTAACGGCTATCCGGGCCTCGTCGAGGTCGCTCATCGTTTCCACCACAATGGCATCGGATCCTCCACTGGCCAGCGCAATGCTTTGCTCTTTAAAAGCTTCGTAGAGTTCTTTTTCACTCACTTCGCCCATCATAAGAATTTTGCCAGTCGGCCCCACGGAACCCAGCACGATCTTTTCCGTGCCGGCTGCATTGCGCGATAATTCAGCTGCACGGCGATTAATTTCCGTTACCTTTTTTTCCAGCCCGTAATGCGAAAGTTTAAATAAATTTCCGCCAAAACTGTTGGTTTCGGTCATATCGGCACCGGCGTTGATATATTGTGCTGCAATATCCATTATTTCGGCAGGATGATCTATATTCCAGGATTCAGGGCATTCACCGGGCTTCAGACCTTTGGCATGCAACAGGGTTCCCCATGCACCATCGGATGCAAGTACTTTTAAGATTTTCAATTTTTCAAGGATTTTTCCCATTTTCTGTTTTTTAATGACGTATCAGTTTGCAGCGATTCAGACGATCCATTGCTTCAGATATTCCACAGCCCCCTGTGGATCAGGCGAGTAAAAGTCAGCTCCAATTTTTTTCCGGAATTCATCCGTCACAGGTGCACCTCCAATGATTATTTGGGTTCCGGGTGCCTGCTCGTGGATCTGCTTTACAATCGATTCCATATTTACCATAGTGGTGGTAAGCAATGCGGATAAACCGACAATGCAGCCGGGGTGGTCTTTAACAGCCGCGATGAATTTTTCCGCTTTTACATCAATACCCAGATCGATCACTTCCCAACCGTTACCCTCAACCATCATGGAAACCAGGTTTTTACCAATATCATGCAAATCGCCGACCACGGTTCCAATAATGAAGGTTCCCTTTCTTTTTACCTCCCCTGAACGGAAAAAGGGTTTCAGATGTTGCATGGCCGTATTCATGGCTTTGGCCGACATCAACACCTGCGGCACAAATACTTTGTTTTCCCTGAATTTAATACCGACTTTTTCCATTCCGACAACCAGCCCACGGATTAATACATCCGAAGGAGGCACTCCTTTATCAAGGGCCATTTTAGTCAGTTCATCGGCTCCATCCAGCCCTTTCATATCAGGAGGATACGGGGAAGCCTTGTCGGTTTTTCCAAATTCAATGCAGTGTGCAATTTGCTGAAGTAATTCTTCCATCATTCAAATCGTTTAGTTTGTTTCTCTCCTACAGGGTATTTTATCATCCCGTTCGGATTTACCGGTTAAACTCCCGGAGTGCCTGTATCATCGAAATAACATTCTCAACGGGAACATTGGCCTGAATATTATGAACGGTAGTGAACACAAATCCTCCGTTTTTGGAAAGTATTTCACATTGGCGCAATACCTGGTTTCTTACATCATGGATGGTACCAAAACTAAGGACATGCTGTGTATCAATCCCGCCACCCCAGAAGACAACCTGATTACCATATTTTTCTTTCAGCCTCACCGGATCCATGCCTTTTGCTGTAATCTGAACGGGATTAAGGATATCAAATCCCGCTTCTATGAAATGACTGATTAATGTTTCAACTGCACCGCAGGAATGTTTAAAGGTTTTCCAGGTAGTATTGGCATGCACCCAGTCATTAATCTTCCGGTAGTATGGCAGCCAGAGATCATCAAAAGTTTCCGGTGAACAGAATGTAGAATCCTGCGTGCCGAAATCGGTACCGCAAACATACAGAACATCAATGGTATTCCCGGCAATGGCTGCCAACTTTTTCAGATTGCCGACTGCAATGTCCGATTGTTTGTCAAAAACGGTCCGGATATAGTCCGGACGCAATACCAATGACATATACCATTCCGTAATATCCCGTATTCCTTTCGGATGTTTTAAAAAGGGTGCCGGTACGAGGGCGATATCGCCGATTCCTGTGCCGCCAAAATTGGCTACAATGGCTTTATCGCTTCCTCTTATGGAATTAATCTGGTCTTTCCAGTAATTCAGGTCCTGTTCAGAAACCGGTCTGAACTCTTCCAGATTATCTTTCGGATCCAGCAAGGACTCCACAATGATGGCATCAAAGAAAAATCCTGTTTTAGGCATTTTGGCGCTGGGATGGGCTTTCATGTCACCCTCAGGATAAATCAGCAAATCACCATTTTCATCCAGACGGGTATTGAATAATTCAGGCACAAGGATTTCCTGCCCCCAGAATGTCTGGAATTCTTTCCATCCGGTTGACGAGAATCCAAACATATTGTCCGGCGGCGATAACCCTATCGCATCGATGCCCATCAGCTGCTGTAATTCAGCATCGATCTCTCCCAGCATCTGATAAGGCTCGGTGAGTTTAACAGGGCGTTTTTCCAGTCCATAATGATCCCTGAGCTTTTCAACCATCCGGATATGAATTCCGGTTACGGTCGTGCTTCCAAAGTCAACAGGAACCTTATCGGGTAACTGATGCCCAAGGGATTGCTGTACCCGTTGTTTTGAATTCATACCCATTGATTTACAGTATGCAGGTTAATCCGATCCGTCCGCAGACCACAGTTTCAGTTCTATTGCTCTTGTCTGATAAAGGAAATCAGGTGTTCTGCACAGGTTTCCTTTTCCTCGACAAAACCCATATGTCCGGAATTCTTCAATAACAATATCCTCCCCCTTTCATTTAGTGGGATCCGATCCTTTGTTGCCTGAAAGTTAATATAATTATCTTTTTCGCCCAACATACAGAGCAATGGAATAGTGCTTTCCTTCATTACAGCAGTGGTGTCGTGCCTTTTTTTCATTCCCTCCAGGGCAGAAATAATACCTTCTTCAGGCGTTTCATGTGCGATCAATTTTGCTTTCTCAATTTCGATCCTGAATTTTTCCAGGTTGTCATCGGCAAATCCTTTCGGTATGTTGACATTGATGATCCGGTCTTTTTTTCCCTGCCGCACCAGTTCAATTTCCCGGTCACGGTTTGTTTTCTTTTCCTCCGTATCCGAAAAGGGTGTCGAGTGCAACAGACATAAACCCCGAAGCCTTTTTATATTGGATTCGGCTGCCGCAAGGGCGACATAACCTCCCATCGAATGGCCTGCCAGGAAAAAAGTATCCACGGAAAGTGCATCCAGCATGGCAAAAACAGATTCTGCCATATTGTGCATGGTATGCACTCCTGCAACAATTCCCGATTTCCCGTGTCCCGGAAGGTCCATGCGAATAACCCTGCAATGATTTTGCATCAGGGCTGCAAAATCATCCCAGATATGCAAGGATTCAAGGTATCCGTGCAACAATACAAGGGGAATCCCTTTCCCTTCCGAAACTGCATAAAGTTGTGCCTGACGAAATCCGATCCGGTGCATCATACGATTCTGTTTTTAATGGATTGACAAACCTGCACGCCTAAAGATACTAAAAAAACATTTATTTAAATTGGTTCTAAATTACAGGTTTATGCTAAAAGCATTTTAATAAATGAAGCACAGGAGATATATTTGTATAAGGCATAGATTTTTCGTTTTCATCACTCCTTTAAATACCATTCTATGAGCAATATATTCGCTTCCTCCATTGGAAAAAAGCTGATCATGTCGCTGGCCGGTTTGTTTTTGATCCTATTCCTTATCGTTCACCTGAGTATTAATCTGTCGCTTATTTTTTCGGATTCCCGGGAAATCTTTAACAAGGCCGCACATTTCATGTCTTCCAATATCCTCATAAAAATTTTTGAGGTTATCCTTTTCGGAGGATTCATTCTGCATATGTTTTATGGCCTTTACCTGCAAATTAAAAACTGGTTTGCAAGGGGCAGGAGATACAGGATTGAAAATTTTTCGCAGACCTCCTTCTTTTCAAAATTCATGATTCATACCGCTGTTATTATTGCGGTTTTTCTTGTTTTGCATCTGATGGATTTCTATTTCAAGGTTAAAATCGTTGGCGATATACCCGAGGTGTTCTATAATGGGAAATCTTATCATGACCTGGGTTTACTGGTCATTGAAAAATTCAAAATACCGGGATTCGTCCTTTTCTATCTTGCCTGTTTTGTATTTCTCGCTTTTCATTTGCTGCATGGATTCTGGTCGGCTTTTCAGACCCTGGGACTGGATCACAAAGTGTATACCCCCATCATTAAGGCAGCCGGGATCCTGTACACTTTCCTGGTAGTTGCCGGTTTTATGCTTATACCGGTTTATATTTATTTCTATATGTAAGAACTAGAACAACGATTGGCTATGGCAAATCTCAATGCTCGAATTCCGGATGGTCCGCTGGCTGAAAAATGGACCCATTTCAAGGCAACGCAAAAACTGGTCAATCCTGCCAACAAGCGTAAGCTGGATATCATTGTGGTAGGAACGGGGCTCGCAGGTGCATCTGCAGCGGCAAGCCTTGGGGAACTGGGTTTTAATGTTAAAGTATTTTGTTACCAGGATAGTCCCCGAAGGGCTCACAGCATTGCTGCCCAGGGAGGGATCAATGCGGCCAAGAATTATCCGAATGATGGAGATAGTGTGTACAGGCTGTTCTATGATACCATTAAAGGCGGTGATTACCGCGCCCGTGAGGCCAATGTATACCGGCTTGCTGAAGTCAGCGGATCGATCGTTGACCAGTGTGTTGCACAAGGTGTTCCTTTTGCACGGGAGTATGGCGGATTGCTGGATAACCGGTCATTCGGAGGCGCACAGGTTTCACGCACCTTTTATGCACGGGGGCAAACGGGCCAGCAACTTTTACTGGGTGCATACGGGGCCATGATGCGACAGGTAAATGCCGGTACTGTAACCCTGTATCCGCGCACCGAAATGCTGGATCTGGTAACGGTGGACGGGAAGGCCAGGGGCATCATAACACGGAACCTGGTCACGGGTCAGATAAGCAGGCATTTTGGCCATGCGGTTGTACTCGCTACTGGTGGTTACGCAAGAACTTTCTTCCTTTCGACTATGGCTATGGGAGCGAACGGAAGCGCGGCATGGCAGGCTTATAAAAAAGGCGCTTTATTTGCAAATCCGTCTTTTGTTCAGATCCATCCAACCTGTATTCCCGTGCACGGCAATTATCAGTCGAAGCTCACACTGATGAGCGAAAGCCTCAGAAATGACGGTCGTATATGGGTGCCAAAGAAAAAAGAAGACGCAGAGGCTTTACGGAAAAAAACAAAGCAGCCCTCCGACCTGGCCGAAGATGACCGGGATTACTATCTTGAAAGGAGGTACCCTGCATTCGGTAACCTGGTGCCCCGCGATGTTGCCTCAAGAGCTGCCAAGGAACGATGCGATGCCGGATTTGGTGTAGGATCAGGTCTTGCAGTTTATCTTGATTTTGCAGACTCCATAAAACGGCTTGGTAAGAAAACCATTGAGGAACGTTACGGTAATCTGTTCCAGATGTACGAAAAGATCGTGGATGAAGATCCTTACCGGACGCCCATGATGATTTACCCTGCCATTCATTATTGCATGGGTGGATTATGGGTTGATTACCATATGATGAC
>JAGDMB010000042.1 GCA_017860375.1 Bacteroidota bacterium
CATTTAAATGCTTGCAGAAATTATCACCATTGGTGACGAAATATTGATCGGTCAGGTTGTTGACACCAATTCTGCTTTCCTGGCCGCAGAACTGAACAAGGTTGGAATCAGGGTTGGGCAGATCACCTCCATAAGCGATCAGCGCAACCCGATCCTCACTGCCCTTGATGAGGCTGCAAAACGTGCCGGTCTGGTTGTGATCACCGGCGGTCTTGGACCCACCAGTGATGACATTACCAAACAAACCCTGGCAGATTACTTCCATACAAAACTGGCACTGAAAAAGGAAGTCCTTGACCACATCCGGAATCTTCTTGCAGCAAGGGGAGTGGAGGTAAACGATAGAAACATACGGCAGGCCGAATTGCCGGAAAGTTGCCGCCTGCTTCACAATGCATCCGGCACGGCACAGGGCATGTGGTTTGAGAAAAAGGGCACGGTCTTCATTTCACTTCCCGGTGTGCCCTATGAAATGGAATCCATTATGAAAGATTATGCGCTTCCGCAGATCAAAGAATTTTTTCATCTGCCGCCCCTTCGCCATATCACGGTTCTCACCCATGGTCTTGCCGAATCAGCCATGGCCATGAAAATTGAACCATGGGAAAAAGCCCTGCCTGCATCAGTCAGGCTTGCTTATCTACCCTCTCCCGGTATTCTCAGGTTAAGGCTGAGCTGTTTTGACCCGGAGCGGAAAAATGGCCCTGAACTGGTAACGGAAGAATTGGCAAAATTGCGCAGGCTTATTTCCGAATATATTTTCGGATACGACAACGATACGATCGAAGAAGTCACCGGAAGACTTTTACGGGAAAAAAAGCGTACCCTTGCGGTAGCGGAAAGCTGCACGGGAGGTAAAATTGCTTCGCTTATCACTTCCGTTCCCGGTTGCTCGGATTATTTTTTGGGCTCGGTTACAGCGTATTCCAATACCAGCAAATGTGCTATCCTGGGTGTCAATCAAGCCTCCATCCAGTCACATGGTGCCGTTAGCCAGGCAGTGGTTGAAGAAATGGCACGCGGTGCACGTGAACGCTTTGGTGCGGATATTTCCATTGCCACTACCGGAATAGCAGGACCATCCGGCGGATCTGTTGACAAACCCGTCGGTACAACATGGATTGCAGTAGCCACGGATCACATCGTGCGTTCAGAAAAATTCATCCTGGGGGAACATCGCGGAAGGAATATAAGCAAAGCGGCTGTTGCTGCCCTGTTTATGCTGCGTAAAGAATTGATGCGAATCCCATAAAATTGTTTACAATATATTTGAATATTTGAATAAAATTACCGTACTTTGCGAACTGTTAAAAAAATGGCATAAATTTCGAAAAAATGGCACGTACTTGTCAGATTACCGGGAAAACGGCGATGGTTGGAAATAACGTTTCGCATTCAAAAAAACGTACAAAAAGACGCTTCGAGGTCAATTTATTCGATAAAAAATATTTCCTTCCGGAAGAAAATCGCTGGGTCAGCCTCAGGGTATCGGCCTCAGGCATAAGGATCATCAACAAGAAGGGATTGAAAGCAGCCCTTGAGGAAGCACAAAACAAAGGATTTATTACCAGTTATTAAAAGAGCAACTATTTATGGCAAAAAAGGGAAACAGGGTTCAGGTTATTCTTGAATGCACGGAACATAAGAACAGCGGATTACCTGGAACATCAAGATATATTACCACCAAGAACAGGAAGAATACTCCTGAAAGGATGGAATTGAAAAAGTACAATCCCGTGCTTAAGAAAGTGACGGTTCATCGTGAAATTAAATAAAGATTCAGCGTATGGCAAAGAAAGTAATCGCAACATTAAAGACAGGAACCGGTGCCACATTCACCCGGTGCATCAAGATGGTAAGATCACCGAAAACCGGAGCGTATATTACCAAGCAGGAAATAGTGAACAACGATCATATCAAGGATTTTTTCAACGAAAAATAAGCGAACAACCTTTCCTTAAATCTGAAAAGGCTTTCTTCGTTAAAAGAAAGCTTTTTTTATAACTCAAAACAGGGTTTTTAATTTGGTTCATTATGAAATTCGGTATTTTCAGCAGCCGTAAAAATGAGGATCTCGAACACGGTCTTGAAAAAACAAAGGAGAATTTCTTCCGGAAGATTTCAAGGATTGTGACGGGCAAATCGCACGTTGATGATGAGATACTGGATAACCTGGAAGAAGTGCTGGTCTCTTCCGATGTAGGAGTGGCAACCACACTGAGGATCATTGAACGGATCCAGCAGCGGGTTGCCCGTGAAAAATACATTAACACCGCGGAACTCAATACCATCCTGAAAGAAGAAATTGCCGCCCTGCTTGATGAGCCTAATAAAATGGCAGCAACTGATTTTGCGGATAATCTGCCTCAGAAACCCTATGTAATTATGGTTGTGGGTGTGAACGGGGTGGGGAAAACTACCACCATTGGTAAAATTGCCTGGCAGTATAAAAAGGCGGGTAAAAAGGTGTTGCTGGGGGCCGCTGATACATTCCGGGCAGCTGCCATCGACCAGCTTGGAATTTTGGCCGAACGGGTGGATGTTCCCCTTATCCGGCAGAAGATGGGATCCGATCCGGCCAGCGTGGCTTTCGATACCCTGAGCTCAGCAAAAGCCAATAATAGCGATATAGTCATAATTGACACTGCCGGAAGATTGCACAACAAGGCGAACCTGATGAACGAACTGACGAAAATCAAGCGGGTTATGGAAAAGGTTATCCCCGGCGCACCGCATGAAGTGTTGCTCGTACTCGATGGTTCCACGGGACAGAATGCATTTGAACAGGCAAAACAATTCACGGCGGCTACCCAGGTAACGGCCCTTGCAATTACCAAACTCGATGGCACAGCCAAAGGGGGTGTTGTAATCGGCATATCCGATCAATTCAAAATACCGGTTAAATATGTGGGGATCGGTGAAAAGATGGAGGACCTCCAGGTATTTGATAAAATTGAATTTGTCGAGTCCCTGTTTTCCCGTCAGTCATAAACTGCATTCTCCACACGCCAGACGGGTACCCTCCTTTTATGAAAACACACCGAAAGAAAAAATCGATCCATGTAATATCCCTTGGTTGTTCGAAAAACCTGGTGGATTCCGAGCATTTGATGGCGCAGCTGGAGGCCAATGACTTCGAGGTTTTCCACGATTCAGCCGCTTCACCCTCCGGAACGGTCGTCATCAACACCTGTGGATTTATCCACGATGCCAAGCAGGAATCCATTAATGTTATCCTTGAGCAAATAAAAGCAAAGGAAGAGGGTCGGATTGATCAGGTCTTCGTGATGGGTTGTCTTTCCCAGCGATACATCCGTCAGCTGAAAACAGAAATGCCGGAACTGGATGGCATCGTCGGGGTTAACAGCCTGGCAGAAGTGGTGCAGATGGTGGGGGGTAACTACCGGAAAGATCTTACAGGAGAGCGTTTGATAACGACGCCTTCGCACTATGCCTATATGAAGTTATCCGAAGGGTGTGACCGGAAATGTTCCTTTTGTGCCATTCCGCTGATCCGTGGCGGCCATGTTTCAAGACCGCGGGAGGAAATCATTGCAGAAGCGCGGATGCTTGTTGAAAAAGGAGTCAGGGAGGTCATGTTGATCGCACAGGATCTGACCTATTACGGGATGGACCTTTACCAGAAGCAGTCCCTGGCGGTTCTTCTTGAAGAACTGGCCTCCATTCGGGGACTGGAATGGATTCGCCTTCATTATGCCTATCCGGCATCCTTCCCGGTTGATTTGCCGGCTGTAATACGCGATCATGAAAACATATGCAAGTACCTCGATATTCCATTCCAGCATATTAACAATACGGTGCTTCAACGCATGAGAAGGGGAATAAACAGCAGGCAGACCCATGCTTTAATTGATAGGCTCCGGTCTGAAATTCCCGGTTTGACCTTGCGGACGACCCTGATGGTAGGTCACCCCGGTGAAGACGGGAAAGCATTCAATGAGCTGAAGGAATTCATTTCAAGCGTCAGGTTTGATCGTCTGGGAGTCTTTCAGTATTCTGAAGAAGAAGGCACATGGTCGGCCCGTCAGTACAGGGATACGGTCCCTCAGAAAAGTAAGAAAGAGCGGATGGACGTGCTTATGGAATTACAGGAAGGGATATCACTTGAAAACAACCGGAAGCGGGTGGGGGGCTCTTATAAAACCCTTATCGACCGGAAAGAGGGTGAATATTATATCGGGCGCACTGAAAGTGATTCTCCCGAAGTGGACAACGAAGTGATCATTAAAGCCGGACAAACCCTGAAAACAGGTGAATTCTATACCATAAAAATACACGAAGCCAATGCTTTCGATTTGTTTGGTACCGTGGCTGAAGGAGAATAGTATTTGAAAATAACGTAAGGTTGGGCTCTGCGCTTACTTTGATTTTTTCTTTTCGTTGTCTTTGTCTCCCGCCAGTTCTTTTGTCTGCGAAACCACGCGCATCACAATTTCATCCTTTTCCTTGTCGAGGTCAACATCAATTACATCGCCGGGTTGCAGGTCTGTTTTTATGATCACTTCCGCCATCGGGTCTTCCAGGTATTTCTGAATAGCGCGTTTCAATGGCCGTGCACCAAACTGAATGTCAAAGCCCCGTTCCGCAATAAAATCTTTTGCTTCCTTGGTCAATTGTATGCTGAATCCCAGTCCCAATATACGATTATACAAGCCTTTAAGCTCAATATCAATAATTTTATGAATATCATCCCGGTCGAGGGTATTGAAAATTACCACATCATCGATCCGGTTGAGGAATTCAGGTGAGAACGTTTTCTTCAGGGCATTCTGAATTACGCTTTTTGCATATTCGTTGGCAGAAGTTTGTTTGGCACCGGTAGTGAATCCGACTCCCTGACCGAAATCCTTAAGCTGCCGGGTACCAATATTCGAAGTCATGATGACAATGGTATTCCGGAAATCAACCCGGCGGCCGAGGCTGTCTGTAAGTTGTCCTTCATCCATTACCTGCAACAGGATGTTGTACACATCGGGATGAGCTTTTTCAATTTCATCCAGCAACACAACACAGTAAGGCCTTCTGCGCACTTTTTCTGTCAGCTGTCCTCCTTCCTCATATCCGACATAGCCCGGAGGAGCACCCACCAGCCGCGAAACCGAAAATTTCTCCATGTATTCGCTCATGTCGATACGGATAAGGTTGTTGTACGAATCAAAAAGATACTGTGCCAGTACCTTGGCCAGCTGTGTCTTACCCACTCCTGTCGGACCGAGAAAAATAAAGGTTCCGATCGGTTTATTGGGATCTTTAAGCCCGGCCCGGTTTCGTTGAATCGATTTGACTACCTTTTCAATGGCCTCATCCTGTCCGATCACGCTTCCTTTCAGCTGATCTCCCATACGCAACAGGCGCTGTCCCTCTTCAAGAGCGATCCGTTGAACCGGAACACCGGTCATCATGGCGACCACTTCGGCTACTTTTTCGGCGTCCACTACCTGTCGGTTTCGGGCCAGTTCCTTTTCCCAGCGTATTTTTTCTTCCTCCAGCATTTCGATGAATTCCTTTTCCTTGTCGCGGTAACTGGCAGCCTTCTCAAAATTCTGGTTTTTAACGGATTTTATCTTTTCCTTCTTGGTTTCTTCAATCTTTTTTTCAAGCTCAAGGATTTTTTCGGGCACAACAATGTTGGAGATATGTACCCGGGAACCCGATTCATCCAGGGCATCAATGGCCTTATCCGGCAAATGACGATCCGAAATATAGCGGTTGGTAAGCTTTACACAAGCCGAAATCGCTTCGGGGGTATACACCACATTATGGTGATCTTCGTACCGTTCTTTTATGTTATTCAGGATCTCAAGCGTTTCCTCCGGCGAAGTGGGTTCCACCATTACCTTCTGGAAACGGCGTTCCAGCGCACCGTCCTTTTCAATATGCTGCCTGTATTCGTCAAGGGTCGTTGCGCCCACACATTGTATATCACCCCTTGCCAGCGCAGGCTTCAGCATGTTTGCGGCATCGAGCGAACCGGTAGCCCCTCCGGCCCCAACGATTGTATGAATCTCATCAATAAACAGGATGATGTTGCTTGTTTTGGAAAGCTCATTCAGGATGGCTTTCATCCTTTCTTCAAACTGACCACGGTATTTGGTACCTGCAACTATGGCTGCAAGGTCAAGTGTTACCACGCGCTTTCCAAAAAGAATCCGCGAAACTTTCTTTTGAATGATGCGCAGTGCAAGACCTTCCACAATGGCTGACTTTCCGACCCCGGGTTCCCCGATAAGGATCGGATTGTTCTTCTTCCGGCGGCTTAATATCTGCGCAAGCCTTTCTATTTCCTTCTCACGCCCGACAATGGGATCAAGCCGGTCTTCCTCGGCGGCTTTTGTCAGGTCGATGCCAAAATTATCCAGCACGGGTGTGTCGGAATTTGATTTTGAAGCAGGCTCGGAAGATCCGCTTTTTCCCGACCCAAAAGAACCCATTGGCTCATCGTCTTCATGGGGAAATTCATTTTTTGGCTCGTCATCTTCCGTTTCTCCCATGTGCTCGCTCACCAACTCACGCCTGACTTTGTTGTAGTCAACGCTGTGTTCGGACAATACCCGTGAAATGGTGGAATTTTCATCTTTGATGATGGCCAGCAGCAGATGCCCGGTATCAATAGTCGATTTCTTCAGCGATTTGGCTTCAAGGTAAACAAGTTTCAATATTCGTTCGGATGATTTCAGCAAGGGAACATTGTCGGTTTCACTAACCTTAACAGGACCGGCAGTGGCAAGCGCAGTCTCTACATCCTTCCGCAACTGAAAAAGATTCGTTCCCAGCGAAACCATCACATCAATGGCAACTCCTTCCCCTTCGCGCAGAATTCCGAGCAGCAAATGCTCGGGTGCGATTTCGGCATTTCCCAGCCGGATGGCTTCTTCCTTGCTGTACGAAAGAACATCTTTTATCCGTTGTGAAAACTTGGCATCCATAAATAATGTATTCAATAAATCAACGAAAGCAATTACGCATTTCTTGTGCAAATATACTAATTTATTGAGAACGTTTTTTTAACAGGTTTTGTTTAAAAGTAGCTCGTAAAAACCAATGCATACCACCGATAAATACGTACCTTTATGCGTTTCCTCAGGGCTTGTACTCAGAGGTTTTTTTCTTATTAAATATACTATTTTTTTTAAAATACTAAAAGGGTTCTTTTAAAATGGCTGAAAGCGAAAGAATTGTAAGAATAAATATTGAAGAGGAGATGAAATCGGCGTACATCGATTATTCGATGTCCGTTATTGTTTCCCGTGCATTGCCGGATGTAAGGGATGGCCTTAAACCGGTCCATCGTCGGGTTTTATTTGGTATGCAGGACCTGGGAGTACTGTCAAACCGTCCCTATAAAAAGTCAGCAAGGATCGTCGGTGAAGTTTTGGGTAAATACCATCCGCACGGAGATACCTCGGTGTATGATGCCATGGTGCGTATGGCTCAGGATTGGTCGTTGCGTTACCCGTTGGTGGAAGGACAGGGAAATTTTGGCTCCATGGATGGCGACAATCCTGCCGCTATGCGGTATACAGAAGCAAGGTTGCGGAAAATCGCAGAAGAAATGCTGGCGGATATTGAAAAAAATACGGTCGATTTCCAGCTGAATTTTGATGATTCGCTTGAGGAACCTTCTGTGCTGCCGTCGCGGATTCCCAATCTGCTGGTAAACGGGGCATCGGGGATCGCCGTCGGAATGGCCACCAACATCCCTCCTCATAACCTCACGGAAGTGTGCAGGGCCACCATCGCCTATATTGACAACAACGATATCACCATCGATGAACTGATGACCCACATCTCAGGTCCGGATTTTCCAACGGGCGGTGTCATATACGGCCATCAGGGGGTGAAGGAAGCTTATGAAACCGGAAGAGGCAAGATCATCCTGAGGGCAAAAACAGAGATCGAAGTCACATCGAGTGGCAGGGAGGTCATAGTGGTGACGGAAGTTCCGTATCAGACCAACAAGGCAGAAATGATACGGAAAATAGCTGAACTTATCAACGATAAGAAACTTGAGGGCATCTCCTATATTAACGATGAATCGGACCGTAACGGGTTGCGGGTGGTCATCATTCTGAAGAAGGAAGCACAGTCAGGTGTTGTTTTGAATAACCTGTACCGTCTGACCCAGCTGCAGACTTCTTTCAATGTGAACAATATTGCCCTGGTCCACGGCCGTCCGCGAATCCTTTCTCTTAAAAGTTCCATCCGTTATTTTGTTGAACACCGGCATGATGTAGTTATCAAACGGACCCAATTTGACCTGGAGGAATCCGAAAAGAAAGCACATATCCTGGAGGGACTTCTGATTGCCCTCGACCATCTTGATGAAGTGATCAGCCTTATCCGCTCTTCCAAGACGCCCGAGGATGCCAAAAACGGATTGATGATGACCTTTTCTTTATCCGAAATCCAGGCAAAAGCAATCCTGGATATGCGGCTGCAACGCCTTACAGGACTTGAAAGAGAAAAGATAAGACTGGATTATGATGAACTTCAGAAACTCATCGCCCATCTGAAAGAAATACTCGCCAACGAAAGCCTGCGGATGAAAATCATCAAGGATGAATTGCAGGAATTGATTGACAACTATGGCGATGAACGCAGGACAGTTATTGTTCCGAACGCGGAGGAATTCAATCCCGAAGACTTCTATGCCGATGATGACATGATCATTACCATCTCCCATCTTGGCTATATCAAAAGGACTCCTTTAACGGAATTCCGGACGCAGGCAAGGGGAGGAGTAGGGTCAAAAGGGAGCGAAACCCGTGACGAAGATTTCCTGGAACAGATGTTTCATGCTACCATGCACAACACATTGCTGTTCTTTACCGAAAAAGGCAGATGCTTCTGGCTGAAGGTATATGATATCCCTGAAGGCACAAAATCATCCAAGGGCAGAGCCATTCAGAACCTGATCAACATTGAACAGGGCGATAAGGTGGAGGCCTTCATCAATGTGACGAGCCTTGTGGATGAAGAGTATATCAACAATAACTTTATCGTTCTCTGCACCCAACATGGCATTATCAAGAAGACTTCACTGGAAGCCTATTCCAGGCCAAGACTGTCAGGAATCAATGCCATCAACATACGCGAAGGAGACAGGCTGATTCAGGCTAAACTTACCAACGGCAGCAACGAGATTCTGCTTGCCGTAAGGTCAGGAAAAGCCATACGGTTTAATGAATCAAAAGTCAGACCCATGGGAAGGAATGCTTCGGGTGTAAGGGGAATCAAAACGGGCAATGGGTTCACGGATGAGGTGATCGGTATGGTGTGTATTCAGGATCCTGAGACCTCCATTCTTGTAGTTTCCGAAAACGGCTATGGCAAGCGTACCCTTCTCGAAGACTACCGTGTGACAAACAGGGGAGGGAAAGGCGTCAAAACCATAAACATTACCGATAAAACCGGGGAACTCATTGCTATTAAGTCAGTTACTGACAAAGATGATCTGATGATCATCAATAAATCAGGACTGACCATACGGCTGGCCGTATCCTCACTCCGGTTAATGGGTCGTGCAACCCAGGGTGTCAGGCTTATCAATTTGCGGCAGGGCGATTCGATAGCCGCTGTTACAAATGTGGTAAGCTCTGTAGAGAATGAAAACGAAAAGCCGCTGGCTGACGCTCCGGATTATGAAGTCCCGGATGAACAGGAATGACATCGAATTCTTTTTAAAAATACAGGCTCCTGATTATGAAATAATGGGAGCTTTTTTTGCACAGTTTTATTTTTGATTTTATATTTGGCAAATTTTTTGATCTATAAGGATTTTAGCATTTAAAAACAACTAACAATGAAAAAAATAAGTTTTGCGATTGTACTCATTATGCTGATAAACCTGGTAGGAAAGGCCCAGGATCCTATGGCGGCGCAGACAAATCTGCTTAATTATGCACCGGTGGAGAACAAACTGAAAAAAAGTAACGAGGATATTCAGGATCCCAAAAAGAATATCAAAGCAAAAACTTGGGTGACCAGGGGTAACCTTATGACGGAAATTTACAATTTTCATAACCAGTACCTGCGGAAAGGAATGCCCCAGACCGAGGTCAAGCTTTTCTTCAAGGAACCCAAGGAGGTCAAAACCTATGAAGAAGGATCGGATGTGATGGAAGATTTTATTTATGATCGGATCACATTGACATTCAGGAATAAAGGACTGGAAACGTGGAAAGAGACGGTTAAACTATTTGATACGCCGCTTCAGGAATCCAGGATGAGCTTTGATAAAGCCATCTCCCTTGACACGGATGGAAAAGAGGCCAAATCGATTAAGGAAGGTCTCGCTGTCCTGAAACTTGCTTATGAGACCGAGGCTGTTTTTGCGTATAACGATAAAAACTATACCGAAGCCTACAACAATTTTGAAAAGATCCTTGAAGTGAACAAGCTCCCCCTGATGGGAAACCTTCAGGATACGGTTGTAATATACAACACTGCCCGTGCAGCCTATGAAATGAAAGATTATGAGAAGGCAGTTCAACTGTTCAGCGAGGTAAAAAATTTGGGATTAGATGAGCCTTATCTGTATGTGTTTCTTAAAAACAGCTATATGGGAATGGGGGATACCCTAAAAGGTGAAGCCACCCTGGATGAAGGTTTTAGAAAGTATCCCAATGATGAATCCATCCTTATTGAACTTATCAATTATTACCTGGTTACGCAACAATCAGACAAAGCACTTGATTTGCTTTCCATAGCAGAGAAGAATGACCCGACAAACGTTTCTTTTATTTTTGCCGAAGGAACGATTCGCGATAAAATGGGTAATTTTGAAGAAGCGAAAAGCACGTACCTCAAATGCCTTGAAATTGATCCTGCCTATTACAATGCGGCGTTTAACCTTGGCGTTCTTCATTACAACAAAGCCGTTAAAATGTACGATGAATTGGTGAACATATCCGACAATCAGGAATATGAAAAAGCCAGATTGCTTGCTGATGATATGTTTAAAGCTGCGATACCGTACATGGAAAAAGCACACGAGATTGATCCGGCCACCAGGGAGCCTCTTGAGACACTCAAGACTTTGTATCTTCGCCTGCAAATGACCGACAAACTAAATGAAGTGAACAAAATGCTTCAGGAAATGCCATAAATGGTAAAGGGGGAGTATGAAAACTCCCCTTTACTTCTATTTATTCTATTTAACATAATATTAATTATAGGACAAAAAGTGATAATGCACTTTTGCTTCCATATTCGCATTATTCATAACGGAAACTTGCAAAGGAATACGGTTTGATGGAAATCCGATTTGCTCCCATATTCACTACCTTATTCATATCGAAAGATTGCAAAAGAATGCGGTTTGATTGAAATCCGATAAGCCATTTTGTTTCGGTTGTCCGGTGTTCTTCTGTCAAATCTTTGCTGGCGAATTTCTCCCGTATAGACCCGGTTTGTACTGAGGTCTGTTATTTTAGTATACCGGTCATCCGTGATGACCTTCAAAGCCGTTTCATGATCCGTGAAAGATTCTGCAATGAAGGTGTGGTTATCAAAAAGAAATAGGCAAATACCTGAAGGACCCTCAAAGTACACATCCAGCGAACTGCAAAGGATTTCCCTTATTTTGTTCAATACTTCCGGAGGATAATTATAGAGATCGGAAAAATTATCCGGTATGGTCAGTATAAAGAGCTTTCCTTTTGAATACTCTGCCATATGCAAGATTGGCCAGCCGTTCGTGCCGGAAATGCCGGAGACAATTTCCCATGAGTCGTTGGTTAAATACTGTATTTGCGGTATTAATACAGGTTTATCTGCATGCACCAGTTGGTAGTTGCCACAGGTATAATCCTGCACCAGCGCTTTCCTTTCGGTATACCGTAGTTCAACAATATCACCCAATCCTTTCCCCTGCAATTCCCTCAGCAAACCCGATGTGATCACTACTTCTTTTCCTGCCCGTAGCTGTTCCTTGATTTTTTCAACTATTTCAGGCCCGG
>JAGDMB010000256.1 GCA_017860375.1 Bacteroidota bacterium
ATAATATCCACTTTCTGAACTCTCGTCGGATTTGCTTTTGCCGCCCAAAGCAAACACCTCAAGGCAGGCCAGTTTTGTTTCCGTATTTGTAATGGCTTCACCCTGCGATCTGGCTATTTCTGCTATGGAACGCAACATGATTGTGGTGGATACCGGAAGTTCGATTGCCAATGCAGCAAGGCCGAAAAAACCACCCACGCCGCCACTTAGGGCAACCCCTGCCTTATGCCATTTGTTGAAAGCATTCTCGCCGGGCTTGTCTTTAATAGTGAATATTGCCGCTTCCGATGCTTTAAGCAGAGCCTTCTTCGTAATTTCTCCGATCTTACTGCTCCAGGTTGCAGGCAGTTTTTCAATTCCTTTTTCAATGGGTATTCCGATAATGTTGGTAATTTTTATCGCAATCCCTGGATTTTCCAATAACTTTTTGGCGGATTGAAGTTCTTTTCTGTCGGATTCGGAAAGGTTGGAGTTCATTTTTATTTTACATTTTATTTAACGAATGTAAGATAAAAGGCAGAAGTTTTAACGCACCTTGACAAAATTGCAAATAAGTTTTCGGCAATTTTTTTCCCGCTTTAAGGGGAAGGATATAAATAAAAAATGGACAAGCTAACTGGCCTGCAGACGTTTTATTCTTTATAGATTTTTGAGCCACCCTTTGCGTTAACCGACGAATTAGAGGGGTTTCCCGAATAATATACATTGCCGCCGCCGGAAATGGTTCCATTTAATTCTTTTGAAACATGCACATGGATATCGGAACCACCACTGACATTGAATGATGTTGTTTCAGTTAACAAATTAACGGCATTCACATCTCCGCCGCCTTTAACTTCAAGTTCAAAAATGGAAGCTTGTCCGGTGAGGCTCGCATCGCCACCACCCGAAACGGAACATTTCAGTTTTTCAACATTCAATTCAACCGTAGCATCGCCACCTCCGCTAATGGCAACCTGTGCATCAGATGCTTTCTCTTTTACTCTTAGGGTAATATCCCCTCCGCCGGAAACATTGCATTCAATAATTCCCGCACCTACATAGGAAGTAACATCACCCCCTCCGGACATATCGAGAGTATAATTCTTTATGTTTCCAGTGATCAAAGCATCACCGCCTCCACTGATCTGACATGTTAGCTTATCGGCATTGATTACCCCGTTAAGATCACCTCCTCCGCTGATACGCACATCCAGTTTCTGAACATTTACGGAAGTTTTGCACGCAACGTCCCCTCCGCCCGAAACTTTAAGATTGTCGATGCTTTTAAAGGAAATACGGGCAATCATGGGTTTGGTGGACAAAATAGTATTATCTGTATAAATCCTCAAAATGCCCTGGTCCACTTTAACCGTAATATGTTCAAACAAATTTTCCTGGGCTGTAAGCAGGAGCCCTTCCGCATTTCCCTGCACAAGGATGACATCGAAACCACCTGAAACATCAATACCATGAAAGTCAGAAACGTTGAAGTTTTTGTCCATTGGCGTTCCGCTTCCTTTTTTCGGCTGAAAAGGAAGGGAAGACATACAGAAAGCCGGTATGAAAAACAGGATCAGAAGGATCATGTTTAAACGATAAAGGACTGCTCTTTTCATAGGATTGTGATTTAGTTGTGCAACAATTGGAATCTCTTTGTGAGAGGTTCCGGTATAAAAACAAAGACGTAAAATGTGAAAGCAAGCTGCACCGTTTAGGTAATTATTACACTTTTCTTTTTTTAAAGTGTCAACCTGTTTCCGGACAAAACATTATTTGACCACAACCATTTTCGAATCAGCAACTCCTTCATCCGATTTCATGTGAACAAGATAGATTCCAGCTGGTAAGGCTGTCGCATCATAAATGGCGCTATTCTCGCCAGAAATTCTCCCTGCATCCGAAACCTCATCAACAAACCGGCCATCCATATCCATTATGCTTATGTTGACTCTCGAATTTACAGTTCCGGAGTATTCTATTTTTGAAGTTGAGGTAACAGGATTCGGGTAACACTTGATCCGGAACTCAGGTTGCGCTGTTCCCATGTTATTCTTAATAACGGTACTGCCGTCTTCATTACTGAAGTTTCTCATCCACAAATACATGTTTTCGACATTTTCCACGAGATAATCATGTCCCCCGACAAACGTAACGAATTGAAGGTTAGGATTGCCCGCATCTTCAAGCAAATGGTAGGCCGTTTGATTAATCTGCAGCAAGCCGTCGTTGGTTCCACACACAAAATAGGTAGGCACATCTTTCAATACCTCTGCGACACCTGCATTTACCATTTCTGAATTATTGTATCCCAAAGCTCCGGCATGTATTCCAAGGGCAGCCCAGGTACCCGGCGACTTGCTTGCAATACTCCATGCCCCATAACCCCCCATCGAATGTCCGGACAGGTATTTTCTGGCAGAGTCGACCTGTACAATATTTTCCAATGTCTCTATGCATTCCCAAATATCTGTTTCGGATATTCCCTGGTACCAAAGGTTTCCCCGACCCCAGGGAGACAAAAGGTACCCATCCTCAAAGGAACTATCCATCGATGCACTTCCCAAAAAGGGATACGTCAGGTATTCAATTGAATTGGAAGCCACACTCCATAAACCGTGCAATTGAATATAAAGGGGATATTCGTTTTCCGGATTCCAGTTTTTCGGAGGGTTCAACCATGAGAATGAAACAGCCCCATCGGTCGGAGAAACCCAGGAAAGGATGAAAGGCCTCTGTCTTTTTAGATAAGTAGAAAGTTCTTTCGCATTTGAAGGATCGCTTTGATTGGTGAAAGCCTTGTATGTATTTTCCAGGAATGTTGAATCCCTTGGGGTAAAACTGCTTTTCGAATCGATTACCGATACCATCGATGTACAATGCATCTTAAAAAACGCATGGTCTGAATTCTCCGAAAGCTTAACCAAAGTGTCTTTCAAAGCTTCAATATAGTCAATGGCACCTTGCGTGTGTGGTAAATTATTGTTCTGGCATTCTGTATTTTTTACGATGATAACCACCAGAAGCCAACAGAAAGTAATTTTAAGTTTCATAACAAATCATTTCCGTGGTTTTGAAAAACTGTGTAAAGCAATGCAGGAAACATGTTCATTCATGAATGAAAAATCATTATGAATCCTGCACCTTCTCTTTCTTTGTTAAAAGAGGTTTCATTAAAGACACTTAAATGTGCTTATACCCTTATTCAATGAATAATTTATACTGAATAAAGGCAACCCTGCTAAAGGGATCCTTTAACCGGGTTCTTTTTAAATTTCTTCTTCAACCAGTTATAAACAAATGGAATGGAAGTGATCACAATCAGAAAGATGACGATGTATTCCAGGTATTCTTTTGTTCCCGGGATATACTTTCCCATATAATAACCGATTAAAACCAATGTGCATACCCAGAAAAATGCCCCAACCAGACTATAAACAAAGAACTTATAATATTCCAACTTGACAATGCCGGCAACAATAGGAGCAAAAGTCCTTACAATCGGAAGGAACCGGCTGAGAATGATCGTTTTTTTTCCGTGTTTCTTATAAAACTCGTTTGCAGTTACCAGGTGTTCCTGGCGAAATAAAAAGCCTGATTTGCGCTTAAATAACAAGGGTCCTACCTTCTTGCCAAAGGAATACCCTACCATGTTTCCGGTGACCGCGGCAACAATAATCAGGATAATAAGCACGACAGGATGCAGCTGAAGGACTCCTGTTGAGCATAATAGGCCTGCAGTAAAAAGCAACGAGTCACCGGGCAGAAAAAAACCAACGAACAGGCCTGTTTCAGCAAACACAACGAAAAGAAGCAGATAGATTCCTCCGTAACGTATGATACTTTCGGGATTTACCAGTTCTTTTAGGAAATCCATTATTCCGTCCATGCAAATCCTTTAAGAAGAATTATTCGCTAAATTTAGTCGATTATTTTCTTAATTTGCATAAACCAGAGGTTTTGCGCAATTTTCTCAGGAAGATATTTGGTTTACAAACGATTTAATAGCGAACGAACACTGCAGATAATGGATTTGTCTCAACTCTTGCAATGTTTCTTAAACATTTCTGTATGGTTATTATTATAATACTGCAACAGGTTCAGGCTTCAAAAAAAAACCATAAAAAAAACTTGCTTTTTAAAAGCTATTTGTACTTTTGGCGAAATTTTTTAAAATCCAAGCCTGGGATTTAATGGTGTTTCATTAATGCATTATTGAAATGACAAGTCAATTAACACTGTTATTCTTTGTTCTAGGTGTTTTGCTGGTTAGTCTGGCGGTCCTCATAGCCTATATTGTCGGCCCCTCCTATTCAAAAAACCCAGCAAAATTCGAACCGTATGAATGCGGTATTCCCACCACTGGGAAGGCCTGGATACAGTTCAATGTCGGGTATTATCTTTTTGCCATTATCTACCTGATATTCGATGTGGAAACGGTTTTCATCTTTCCATGGGCGACGGTCATACGCCTGGAAAAAAGAAGCATTGCGATGGGAGTAAAAATAAAATCGATGAAGTATGAAGATTTCAAGGACAACGATAGCCTCGAGATCTTTAAAAAAACGGGGGGAAATATCCTGCTCACATCCATTGATACCCTGGTGAACTGGAGCCGGTCGAATTCCATATGGCCGCTGACATTTGCCACCAGTTGCTGTGGCATTGAAATGATGGCCACCGGAGCTTCGCGGTATGATTTTGCACGGTTTGGAATTGAAGTATACAGGGCCACCCCTCGGCAGTCTGATGTTATTGTTGTGGCAGGCACGATTGTTCATAAAATGGCTCCTGTCCTGAAACGTTTATACGATCAGATGGCTGAACCAAAATATGTTATAGCCATGGGGGCTTGTGCCTGTTCGGGAGGCCCCTTTTATTATTATTGTTATTCAGTCGTCAGGGGAGTAGATCACGTTATTCCGGTGGATGTGTATGTGCCCGGTTGTCCTCCCCGGCCTGAAGCATTGTTGTATGGCGTAATGCAACTTCAACGGAAGATCAAGCAGGAGTCCTTCAGTCATCCCAGGAATCCGGAAGCCGAACATATCTGATAACATACCAGAATGATTTAGCATGGAAAAGGAACGTTTAAAAGAGGCCATTATAGCATTAATGCCCAATGCAGAAGTACTTACTGACAGGCAATACCTGGAGGTCCTGGTTTCACCGGAAGAATATCACAACACGGCACTTCAGTTAAAGCAGAATCCCGGACTTGCCTTTGACTATCTTTTTGACCTTGCGGGTGTTGATTTGCCCGAATGTTTCATGGTGGTCTGTCATATTGAATCTACATCCCACAGGCATGCGATTGTTTTAAAAGTGAAGACTGCAGGCCGTGAGGATCCACGGATTGATACCATCAGTGATGTCTGGGCCGCAGCTGAATTCCATGAACGTGAAGTATACGATTTATTGGGCGTTAGATTTACCAATCACCCCGACTTACGTCGACTGTTCCTCGATGATGACTGGGGTTTCCCGCTCAGAAAAGACTATCGTGACGATATAAATATTATTGAACGCTGATATGCAGGAAGTAGATCTGAACGATATCATTGCATCGAAAGAGGACGGTGAATACATCATAAACATTGGTCCTCAGCATCCTTCAACGCATGGCGTACTCCGTTTTGTCGTTTCTCTCAAGGGTGAAATGGTGGAATACCTTATTCCTCATTGCGGCTATATTCACAGGGGCATGGAAAAGATGTGCGAAAGGCTCACGTATCAGCAGATTATTCACCTTACCGACCGGATGGATTATCTTTCGGCCCATATGAACAATGAATGTGTTTCGTTGTGCGTCGAAAATGCCCTCGGGATAGAAGTTCCGGAAAGGGTTAAAACCATACGTACCATTCTTGCAGAACTTCAGCGTATTGCTTCTCACCAGTTATGGTGGTCTGCCTTTGGAATGGACCTGGGAGGGCTGACCTGTTTCTTTTACGGCATGCGCGACCGTGAAAAAATTCTCGACATCTTTGAAGAATCCTTCGGATCAAGGCTGTTGCACAGCTATATCTGTCCCGGGGGACTGATGAACGATATTCACCCCGGCTTTCAAAAACGTACCCTGGAATTCATCCGGTATTTCCGGAAAAAAAT